>CAMPCK010000012.1 GCA_946645735.1 uncultured Clostridia bacterium | reverse complement strand
CTTCATTCCCGTAGGTATCATCTCATCCAAACTTGGACGTAAGAAGGTCATTCTCTTCGGAGTAATTTTGCTTGCTCTTTCATGGTTTGCAGCCTTCTTCTTCAAATCCCCCAATGCGGGAATCTACGTTGTATTCATTCTGGTGGGCATAGCCTGGGCATCCATCAACGTCAACTCCTATCCCATGGTCGTTGAGATGTGCAAGGGATCCGATATAGGCAAGTTCACCGGTTACTACTATACATTCTCCATGGCGGCACAGGTCTTCACCCCCATATTTTCAGGATTCTTCCTGGAGCACGTGGGCTACTGGACCCTGTTCCCCTATGCGACAATATTCTCAGTAGTTGCATTCGTTACAATGCTTCAGGTCAAGCACGGCGATTCAAGGCCGGAAGCTCCGAAGAAGGGCGTGGAGGCCTTCGAAGACCTCGATATGTAAGGGAGGCGAAAAACTTGGAAAAAGAACAGATTCTGGAAGAGATACTTAAGCATAGGTATGCACACAGAGGATTACATCAGAAGCCTGAGATACCTGAGAATTCACTCATGGCCTTCAGGCGTGCGGTCAATCTTGGATTCGGAATCGAATTCGATGTCCACCTGACAAGGGACGGAAAGCTTGCGGTCATACACGACTCCGGTCTCAGAAGGACCACGACGGTCAGGTCTGACCACAGGGCTGTACTTCTCGAAAACGCTGAATTCCCATGCGAAGAAACCGTGGGGTCCACAGGGATCATAGAAGAACTGACCCTTGAGGAAGCCAAGTGCTTTCCTCTTGAGGAGTCAGATGAGAGGATCCCAGAGTTCAGCGAAGTTCTGGAGCTGGTGGGCGGCAGGGTGCCCATCATCATTGAGCTCAAACCCGTAGGGGGAAATCATGAGGAACTCTGCGACAAAGTCATGGAAACCCTTAAGGATTATGAGGGGGTTTACTGTGTGGAGAGTTTCAATTCCTTTGCGGTCCTTTACATGAAGAGAAAATATCCGGAAACCGTAAGAGGTCAGCTGGGATCCAACCTGGTGGTTGAGCAGAAAACCAGGGATCCTAAAGACCCCAAGGAATACAAACCCATAGATCTGGTTTCAAGCGTCTTGGTGAGGGATCTTAAGATGAACCGCCTGACGGAGCCGGATTTCGTGGCATACAAGTACGAGCACAAGAGAAACAGCGCCTTCCGCGGTTTCAGCGGCGCAAAAGTATTCTGGACCATAAAAGATCCTCTGGACCTGGCCGTAGGCGAGGGCCTGGGAGCGGCCTGCATCTTCGAACGCTTCGTGCCCAAGAACCCCTTAAGAGGCGAAGAAATCTGACAAGTAAATAAGACATGAACCCAATGCGGAGAATCTGCATTGGGTTTTTTGTTGTGGTTTTTTACGGCTGGCGATCGAAATGGTTTCCACACCACTTCATGATGCGGACAGTTTCTGCTGAAATTTAAATTATTGTCCGCATGAACCTTCTGCGCGGACAATTTTTTGCATTTTTCGTGGTTTTGTCCGCAGAATTAAGGCTAAACCTGGGTCTGAGCCCTGATTTTGAGATGGTATTAAAGCATATATTACTGAAAATAAACTAGCGGTAGTTGTTTGCACATATAGCCTATAAGTTTGGGAGTATCATAGGGTGCTTATGCGGACAATTATTTCTAAATTTTTGGTTTTTGTCCGCACGGACCCTCTTTGCGGACAGTTTTTTGCATTTTGTGTGATTTTGTCCGCGGTGGGTGTCAGATCCGCGCCTTTTGAAAAAAATGACACTGCGGGTGGCGGATCCGGGCATTTTGCAAAAAACCTGCAGCGGATTTTTTGCAAAAAATCCTCGAAAATGGGGCTGTGGGGAGAAATAAGTCAAAAAATGGGGATTTTTACTTGATTTATGGTGAGAAGTGGTGTATAGTGGTGATAAGATGTTATTAGGGTAGGAAGAGTCTGCCCTAAGATACATTTTAATGTGCATTTTTCAGATGAAAGGAGAGACCATCCATGTTCATGGGAACAACTTACAATTCCATAGATGACAAGAACAGGATGATCGTGCCTTCACGTCTGAGAAGCGAGCTTGGCAGGAGCTGTGTGCTCACAAAGGGACTGGACAAGTGCCTTTATATCTACACCACAGATGCCTGGAACAAGCAGATGGAAAAAATTGAAAAACTTCCGGAATCCGACCCGAAGGTAAGAGCTTTTATCAGACACTTCTGCGCCAACGCGGCTGAGTGCGAGTTCGATAAGCAGGGCAGAATAATCATCCCCCAAGAATTAAAGTCCTACGCTGCCATCGAAAAAGAACTGGTCACCATGGGCGCCATGTCCAAAATTGAAGTTTGGGCAAAGGAAGTCTGGGACAACCCGGCAAACAGCAGCAAAATGGAAGCTGATGATTTTGCCAACGCACTCGCCGAATATAACTTCTAAAGGGAGTGCTGACATGGAGTTCAAACACGTATCGGTAATGTTTGAAGAAGTAATCGGAGGGCTTGACCTGAAGCCGGACGGAATATATGCAGACGGCACTCTGGGTGGCGGCGGCCACTCGAGCGGCATTTGTGCCGGATTGGGAGAGAACGGACTCTTGATCGGAATCGACCGCGATAGGGACGCGCTTATGGCGGCCGAAAAGAGGCTCTCCCAATTTGAGTGTCGCAAAGAACTGGTGCAGGCTAACTATTCCGAAATCAAGTCTGTGCTGGCCGACCTCGGCGTTCAGGGACTGGACGGAGCCCTGCTGGATCTGGGCGTAAGCTCATTTCAGCTGGACAATCCGGAAAGAGGCTTCAGCTACATGCAGGAAGCACCTCTGGACATGAGGATGAACAGAGACGACAGCCTTACGGCCTACGACGTTGTCAACGGCTATGATAAGGATGAGATAAGAGATATTATCCATAACTACGGAGAAGAACGCTGGGCATCCAGGATCGCGGACTTCATTGTGAAGGAGAGATCCAGGAAACCCATAAAGACTACGACAGAACTGGTGGACGTCATCAAGATGGCCATCCCTGCCAAAGCCAGACGCACAGGGCCTCATCCCGCCAAGAGAACATTCCAGGCCATAAGGATTGAGGTCAATGATGAATTGGGCAAACTTAAGGTTGCCCTGGACGAATTCCTGGATGTGCTGAATCCGGGAGGACGTCTGGCAGTAATAACATTTCACAGCCTGGAGGACAGGATAGTCAAGGAGACTTTCAGAAGAAGATATGATCCTTGTGTCTGCCCGCCGGGGCTTCCTATTTGCGTCTGCGGGAAAGTCGGCGACATAGAGAAACCCATGAAGCCCATAATTCCCACGGATGAGGAGATAGAATCCAATCCGAGATCCAGAAGCGCCAAGCTGAGGATAGCGGTGAAGATATAGATTATTTGGAGTATTAAGGTATTTGGAAAAATGGCACCTAGTTCCTATGCAGCAGATTACATAGAGTACCTGAATCGTCAGGGAAGATATATGTCTTCGGCAGGATCAGAAGCTTTGAAGCCGGAGGTGGTCGAAGTTCCTTCCAGAACCCAGGTCAGGAAAGAGAACCGCAGGGAGAAGGAGCTGGTTAAGGTCGCCCCGAATCTGCCTCAGAAGGTGGTCACTACACCGGTGCTCATGCGCTCGGCTGTGATCCTCTTTGTGATAGGCGCGCTTCTCATCATGTCCGTATGGATGGGAGCCAAGGCTACAGCCATCAAGTACAGTATCAACTCCATGACCAAGGAAAACGTACAGCTCAGAGATCAGATCACCACTATGGGGATCGAAATAGAGGGGGCCGTAAGTTTCGAGTCCATCGAATCTTACGCGACAAAGAATCTCAAAATGGTCTATCCCAGAAAGAATCAATGCTTCTACATCCCTGAGGATGCTGAAGTTGATGAGAATCTGGTAAAGATCATCAGAGAAAAAGCCTATGGCAATTAAGGGTGTATTATCTATAAAGAAGCCGAACGAGAGTTCGGCTCATTTTACTAAAGGAATAAATTAAGCTTAAGCATATGAGAGATAAAAGCGTTAGACAAATCAACAGAGGAAGGATCACACTGGGATTCGCCATCATCAGTGTTCTTTTCGTGCTGCTGTCCCTGAGACTGGCCAAGATCATGATCATCGATGCCGATGACCTTACCCAGAGAGCCATTTCACAGCAGACCAGGGACACCACCATAGAGGCCAAGAGGGGCATCATCTATGACAGGAACGGCAAAGAACTGGCCACCTCCAGCATCTGCTATACGCTTTATGCTTTCCCCGGAAACTTCACCAACGAAAAGACCGAGGAAGAGATCCAGGCAAACATCTTGAGCTTAAGCAATGCTCTCGGAATCACCGATCCTGAGGATATCGAGGAACTTAAGACCAAGCTCACGGCCAAGGACGGAGTTATCACCCTGAGAAAGCAGCTCTCCAAGGAGGATGCGGATAAGATAAGGGCTCTGAAGCTCAAAGGCCTGGAACTTACCCAGGCCACCATGAGGTACTATCCTCTGGGCAATTTTGCTGCTCAGGTACTGGGCTCCGTAAACGATGACGGAGAGGGCAGGACCGGCCTTGAACTTCAGTATGACGATTATCTCTCCGGCGTAAACGGACGCTGGGTAACCAATACGGATATTTCCGGAAACGAACTGGTGGAAGGAACCGAAAGGCACTATGCCGCAGTTGACGGATACAACGTGGTAACCACATTGGACGAAGCCATCCAGTACTACTGCGAGGAGGCCGCCAAGGAAACTTACGAAAAGTGGACTCCCAAGAAGGTTGAGGTCCTGGCCATGGATCCCAATAACGGCGAGATACTGGCATCCGTCGTATATCCCGGCTACGACCCCAATAACGCCACGACACCTGCGGGCTTAAGTGAGAAGGATCAGAAAAAATATGACGAGATGACGGATGCTGAAAAGACAGCCTACCTTTCACAGATGTGGAGAAACCCCCTCATCTCCGATACCTATGAACCCGGCTCCACCTTCAAGCTTGTAACCGCAGCCTCAGCCATAGACGAGAAGGCCATATCCCTCAAGGATCACTTCTACTGCTCAGGCTCCTTCAGAGTTGAAGACTACACCATGCACTGCTGGATAAACGGTGCTCACGGCTCCCAGACCATCAAGCAGGCCATAGCCAATTCCTGCAACCCGGCCCTGGCAGCCGTAGCCAAGAAGCTTGGTGCCACCAGATTTTCACAGTATATAAATGATTTCGGATTCTCAGGTCTCACGGGAGTCGATTATCCCGGAGAAGCCTATGCTCTTATCCAGAGCTATATCGGACCTGTAGAACTTGCCACCATCGGCTTCGGCCAGGGTATTTCCATTACGCCCATTCAGCTGGCCACAGCCATAAGCGCCATTGGAAACGGAGGAAACCTGGTTCAGCCTCACTATGTAAAGGCTCTTACGGATTCAAGCGGAAAAATCGTAAAGACCTTTGATACAGTAGTTGAACGCAAAGTAATATCCCCCTCCACATCCAGGGAAATGCGTGATATAATGCAGTACGAGGTTGAGCACGGTTCAGGTACCACCGCCCAGATACCGGGATACAACATCGGAGGAAAGACCGGAACTGCTCAGAAGGCTGTAAGCGGCGGATATTCCAAGTACGATTACTACAGCTCCTTCGTATGCATGGCACCCATGGAAGATCCCCAGATCACACTTCTGGTAATCGTGGATACCCCTAAGGGAGCCATCTACGGATCTGTTATCGCTGCGCCCGCAGCCAAGAAGATCCTGAAGAACGTGCTGAGATATATGGCCATCAGCCCGTCCTCTGAAACAGAGACGAAGACCAAGAGCCAGGATATTACAGTTCCTGACCTTACGGGAAAGACATATAATCAGGCAGAAGAAATACTTAAGAACAAGGGACTCAAGGTCCTTGCAGCCGACGGAGAAAAGGGCGACGGAAAGTGGAAAGTAGTCGACCAGTATCCTAAGCCGAAGACCAAGGTTTCGAAGAAGACAACAGTTTATCTGTATAAGGAATAACCATGAGAGAAATGACGGTGAGAGAGCTTAAGGATGCTCTCGGAGGAAGCCTTTTAAAGGGCTCTGAAAATGAAATATTCTATGATATTGTAAGGGACTCCAGAGAAGCAGAAGCCGGCAAGGCATTCTTTGCAATAAAGGGTGTTAAGAATGACGGCCACGATTATCTTCCTCAGGTCCTTGACAGCGGATGCCGCGTTCTGGTAGTATCAGACCCTGTGAAGACAGAGAAGGCCCTTGAAGGAAGGACAGGAGTTACTGCTGTCTTTACTGAGGACACCACCAAGGCTCTTCAGACCATGGGCACATACTATCTCGAGAGTCTTTCTCCCGAGGCCAGGATCGGCGTAACGGGATCCGTAGGCAAAACATCCACGAGAGACTTTCTCTATTACGTCTTCTCAAGAAAGTATAAGACTGCCAGATCCATCAAGAACTATAACAATGAGTACGGACTTCCTCTGTCCCTTCTGAGTTTTCCGGGAGACACGGAGGCAGCCATCATAGAAATGGGAATGGAAAAGAAGGGCTCCATAGGATTCCTTGCGGACCTGTCCCATCCTCAGGTGGGAGTCATCACCAACGTAGGCATCTCCCACATAGAGAACTTCCCTGAAGAGGGAAGAAATGGTATCCTCAATACCAAGCTTGAAATAACCAAGAACTTCAATGACGATTCTGTCCTCATAGTAAACTGGGACGATGAGATGCTTCACGGCCTGGACCTTAAGGAAAGAGGAATAAAGGGAAGAATCATAAAGGTTGGAAGTACAGAAGACTGCGACTTCATCGTTCGAAACATCGATGACAGGGGAACCTCAGGCATGAGCTTTGACATTGAGCATGAAGGAGTTGCATATCACTGCGACCTTCCCGTTCCCGGAGCTCACAACGCCTTTAATTCCGGCCTTGCCATTGCAGCGGGATCCCTTTATGGAATCTCCATGGAGGAAGCCATAAAGGGGCTTTCTGAAGCTGGTCTTACGGAGAAGCGCCTTGCCATTAAGGAAAAGGATGGAATCATTATTATCGATGATACATATAATGCAGCGCCGGATTCATTGAAGAGCGCCATAAGGACCCTCATGAACACCCCTTGCCCTGAGGGCGGAAGACACATAGTGATCTCCGGGGACATGTACGAACTGGGTTCAGAAGCGGCTTCAGGCCACAGCTCCTGCGGAGCCTTTGCCTACGATATGGGAGTTGACGTGCTCATCGCCATAGGAGAACTTTCGAAGAACACCCAGCTGGGCTGGATTGAGGCAGCGGAGAAGGCAGGCCATAAGCCTGAAAAGATGGCGGAAGTTCCTCTCGTCTATGTGGATAAGGAAACGGGACGGGCTGCTGAACACTTCGATACCAAAGAACCTGTAATTGAAGGCATCATGGACCACGTTCATCCGGGAGACCGGATCCTGGTCAAGGCCTCCAGAGGAATGGCTCTTGAAGCCATCGTAAATAGAATCATTAACAGTTAAGGAGATAAGAGGAAGACATGGAATTATATCTTTCAGTCATCTTAGCCCTGGTACTGGGCTTTGTACTTTCGGTGATCTTCACGGGAAAACTCATTCCCTTCCTTCAGAAGCACCAGTTCAAACAGTTTGTAAGAGAGGAGGGTCCCCAGGCTCACCTTTCCAAGACGGGAACTCCTTCCATGGGAGGCCTTGCCATAGTATCCGGAGCGATTCTTTCGGCACTGATAATTGCAGCATGCTTCGGTGTAATTTCCATAGGAATAGCCGTAGTCTGCATAACCATGATCCTTTTCGGAGTAATCGGATTTATCGATGACTACGAGAAGGCCATCAAGAAGAACAATCTGGGAATCAGCCCTAAGCAGAAGGTGATACTTCAGTTCGGTTTTTCCCTTCTCTTTGCGATATTTGCATATTTTACCAGCGGAAACCTGGCGGGAACGGGAGCAGAGACTCTGACCTTTGCTCACTCATCCATCTGGATCCCAATCTGGGACCACTACCTGGATATCGGTATTTTTTACATACCATGGGTAATGTTTGTAATGATCGCCTTCTCAAACTCCGTAAACCTTACGGACGGACTTGACGGACTGGCATCATCGGTTACGGCTCTGGTAGCTTTCCTCATGGTTACCGTATCCCACATGAAGGGCTTCAATGACTACCCGCTCTTCTATGCAGCCATAATCGGAGGATGCCTGGGATTCCTGGTTTACAACCATTTCCCCGCAAAGATATTCATGGGAGATACCGGTTCCATGGCTCTCGGCGGAGGACTGGCAGCCGCTGCCATCATGATGAAACTTGAAATCATCCTGGCCATCGCTGGACTCATCTATGTCATGGAGTCTTTAAGCGTTATCATCCAGGTAACATACTTCAAGAAAACCGGCGGAAAGCGCATCTTCAGAATGGCGCCTCTCCACCATCACTTTGAACTTGGCGGAATGCACGAGACCAAGGTCGTAAGGCTCTTCGCCACCCTCACACTTATTTTCTGCATCATAGCACTTCTGCTGGCAGTAATTTAAGGAGAAAAAATGAAAGCAATAATTATCGGAATGGGCAAAAGCGGCAAATGCGCCATGTATGCCTTAAGCGACCTGGGCTATGAGCTGGCCATTCAGGACAGCAAGAGCCCGGAGAATGCAGAACCTGAAATCAGGGAATACTGCGAAAATCACAATATAGCGGAATACTACGGAACCATGCCTGAGGATTTCACTTCCTTTGACATGATGGTTTTGAGCCCGGGAGTGGACCCCGAAAAGGACTTTGTCCTTAAGGCCCGCGAACAGGGCTGCGAGATCGTGGGAGAACTTGAACTTGCCTACAGACTGGCAAGGGGAATCTTTGTGGGAATCACGGGAACCAACGGAAAGACCACCACGACTACTCTTGTAGGAGACATATTCAGGGCATCCGGCCGCAAAACAAACGTTGTGGGAAATATCGGACTTCCCGTAATCAGCGTCGCCGTAGATTCCAAGCCTGACGACTGGATGATCACAGAGGTATCCAGCTTCCAGCTTCAGACCGTATCACAGTTCAAGCCTAAGGTAAGCGCCATACTTAACCTTACGCCGGATCATCTGAACCGTCATCACACCATGGAGCTCTATGGAGCTGCCAAGGCTGCCATCTGGAAGAACCAGGGGGCAGGGGACTATCTCATCATGAACATGGATGACCCCGTGCTTCTCAAGCTGTGCCTGGAAGATATTCCCGAACCTCCCAAGGCCATCCTTGCGGGATTCAGCAGAAAGAAAGAACTGGAGATCGGTGCATTTCTTCAAGGCGACCGCATGGTCATCAGGGATGAAGAAGGAAGACTCTTCGACCTTATGGACAAGAATGAACTCAGGATCCCCGGAGACCACAACGTGGAGAACGCACTGGCAGCTGCTGCCATCTGCTTCTTCGCAGGGATAACCACAGACGTCATCGTATCGGTTCTCAGGGAATTCGGCGGAGTTGAGCACAGACTGGAATTCGTTGAAGAGATAAACGGCGTCCAGTACTATAACGATTCCAAGGGAACCAACACGGATGCATCCTTAATAGCCATCCGCGCCCTTAAAGAAAATATTATCCTCATTGCCGGAGGAGACGCCAAGGAACAGGACTTCACGGAAATGGCTGAAGAACTTTCCGGACCTGTAAAGCACGTACTCCTCTTCGGAAGAGACCGCGGCATGATAAAGGAAGCCATGGACAAAGCAGGCTACACCTCCTATTCAGAACACGCGGATCTCGAGGAATGCGTAAACAAAGCATATGAAATGAGCGTTCCGGGAGACAAGGTGCTTCTTTCACCCGCCTGTGCATCCTGGGACATGTACCCCAATTTTGAAGTAAGAGGAAGACATTTCAAAGAATGCGTGAACAAACTGCAGCAAAAGTAAAAAAGCCAAAATTCAGTCTCATAGAGTGGATAAAGAGCAATAACGGCGGAGACCTTGTAATGGTTATCCTTGTCATGATACTCTGCCTTTTCGGCATCATCATGGTTTTCTCTGCAAGCTATTACGTATCCATCAACGAGGACGGAAATCCCTATTCTTACCTCAAGAAGCAGCTGATCTGGTTCGTCCTGGGTTTTGCAACCATGATCATTTTCTCAAGAATAGACTATCACATCTGGGGAAAGTTCTGGGTGCTCTTTTACCTTGCGGGAC
>CAMPCK010000011.1 GCA_946645735.1 uncultured Clostridia bacterium | reverse complement strand
GAGAAGCTCAGAAAAGAATGCGATGAAAAACTTCATATCGACCTTGACGATACCCTCTCGACCTACGTGGCGATACCCAAGAAAGAAAATGAATTCAAACTCGTGGAGAGACTCTGCGAGGAAGCGACCCTGAGAGCTGTCGAAAGACACGCGGGATCCATCCGCTACGTGTACGGACCTTCCGGAAGGTCCACCGTTGCTGAAGGTAAGGACCTCACTCAGATCAAATACATCGTTGGAACAGGCGGAGCCCTTACCAGGCTGCCTCACAGGGTGGATATAATGAAGCTCATCCCTAAGGATAACGAGACCGGGATGAAGCTCTACCCGTCGGACGCCGTGAAGATCCTGGTCGATAACGACTACATCATGGCATCCCTGGGCGTCCTTTCCAAGACACACAGACAGGGAGCCATCAAACTCCTCGGCCAGTCCCTCGGGATCGAACTCCATGAACGCCACGAAGAGATCCAGAAGGATAAGTTCATAAAGGAACTACAGTCCCTGGCTAAAGCTGATAAGGAAAAGCAGGAAGAACTTCAGCAGCACATCAAAGAGATGGAAGACATGGGCTACGACCTGACCGAGTATAAGGAATCCCTAAAGGGTAACATCGGCGGTGCAACCAAGGAAGAAGTGGAAGCTGCTAAGAAGGAAGCTCTTATGAACGACCGCTCCATGAGGACCGCAAAGGACGCCATGGCTGAGAGCATAGCCAAGCCGGACACTGAAGGCATGAGCCCTTCAGAAGCATATAAGGCGGCACAGGATGCCATGGACGGAATAGACAGGCATCACGGAACACAGGCGGCAGACGGCGAAGAGGTCGATTACGATCCCAATAAACGCAAGCCCGGCTGCGACAGAAAGTGCAAACTCTGCTACCGCACTCACTGCAGATGGAGAAACACCAACTACGAAGATTAATATATGATGAAAGGTTTCCGGGAAACCCCGGACAGGAAGGAGAAAAAATGTATCCCAGACTTGTAATGGACAGGGCAGGCCTTAAGGCCAATCTCGATGCCGTAGCTCATATCACAAAGGAAGAGGGCGGCTGCGATTCCATGATGATCGTAACCAAGTGCCTCTGTGCAGATCCTGCCATAAGCCGTGTGATCTGCGAACATCCCATGGTTGATTTTCTGGCAGACTCCAGAGTCATGAACATAGCATCATACTGCGATATGGCTCACGAGCATCTTAAGAAGACCTGTCTCTTAAGAATACCCATGCACTGTGAAGTTGAAGATGTTGTCAAATATGTAGACTTAAGCTTCAATTCAGAGCTTTCCACCATAAGACTTCTGAATGAAGCTGCAAAACAGGCCGGGAAGACTCATTCCATCCTTCTTATGATCGATATGGGAGACCTGAGAGAGGGGATCTTCTTCAGGAATGAAGATACCATTATGGAGACAGTTGAGGAGATCCTCGGCATGTCAAACATTGAGCTCTACGGAGTCGGTGTAAACCTGACCTGCTACGGAGCCATAATCCCCAAGCAGGACAACCTCGGCGGACTGGTAGAGATAGCACGGAAGATAGAAGAAAGATTCGGAATCAGACTTAAGATGGTTTCAGGCGGAAATTCCTCCTCCATCTACCTTGCAGAGAAGAAGGAACTCCCCGAGGGAATCACCAACTTAAGACTGGGTGAATCCTTCCTTCTCGGAAATGATACCGCATATCTCACTAAGCTTCCCGGAACAAGAGATGATGCCATCATCCTCGAAGCTCAGATTGTTGAGCTTAAAGAGAAGCCCTCCATTCCTATCGGAGAGGTAGGCGTAGACGCCTTCGGAGAAAAGCCTGAGTATGAGGACCGCGGAATCATCAAGCGCGCCATCATCGCTGTAGGCAAGCAGGATACCGATCTTGGCGGCATGATCCCGCTTGATGAAAAGATCGACATTCTCGGAGGGTCCTCAGACCATACTCTTCTGGATGTAACCAAGTCCGACAAGGAGTACAAGGTAGGAGATGTTGTAAGCTTCAAGCTGGAATATGGCGCAGTTCTTAAACTTGCGACCTCCAAATATGTGGAGAAGGCATATAAATAAAGGAAACAAAAAACGGTTCCCATGACGGGAACCGTTTTAATGTGCCTGAATTCTTTATATCAGATATGTGCTTCGATAAACTTAAGGGTGTTTTCGTAAACCTCCTGCTTGTTAAGTTCGTTATAGATCTCATGTCTTGCTTCAGGATATACCGTAAGAGTTACGTCCTTAACTCCGAGATTCTTATACTGAGCTTCAAGAGCATAGAGGCCTTTTCCCAGGTCGCTTACGGGATCCTTGGATCCGCCGTGGATATAGATGGGAAGGTCTTTATCGATCTTTGCCAGTTCTGAAGGCTTGGCCATTACTGCGAAGCCGCCGGCCATCTCTCTGAAGAAGGACTGGGAGCAAACATAACCGCAGAGAGGATCCTCAATATATTTATTGACCTGCTCCTCGTCTCTTGAGAGCCAGTCAAAAGGTGTTCTGGGATTCTCAATGGCCTTGTTGTAGGAGCCAAAGGACATGTTGTTCATGAAGTTTGAAGGTCTGGAAGTATCCTTGGAGAAGGTGCATACGAGACTTGCAATGGGCTTTGCCATCTTCATGATGGATGTGGCTGCGCTGGAACCTGAGAGGATGAGGCCCTTAATATTGTGGAATCTCTCAATAAAGAGCTGGGAAATGAAGGATCCCATGGAGTGCCCGAGAAGGAAAACATCCCTTGCGGTATCCTTTTTTGCGATTTCAACAAGTTCTGAAAGATTGGACACGCACTTATCAAAGTCACCCTTTGCCATATGGCCCGGAATCTCTGCGTGATGGCCGTGACCCATCTGGTTTATGGCATAGACTGTTACACCGTTATTTGCCATAAAAAGGGCGAAATCATCGTACCTTTCGGGGTGTTCAGCCATGCCGTGGCTTATTACAAGAGCTGCCTTGGGGGATTCAGCATTCCACTGAAGATAATATATATTGTCTCCTGTTTTGTTTACAAAATATTTTTCTTCCATGATAGTACCTCTTTAAAGCGATATATTTCCTTAATATTTTATCATTTTAACTCTTCAATGGCAATATGGTCAGAAACAGCTTGTAAAGAACTGTATAGAATCTGCCGTCTCGCAGGTATATGTCAATATACCGTATAATTTTAAAAAGTTATGGATATAACTGAAGGTAATATGATAAACTGATTCTGGAGGAGGCACAAGAATAAGAAGTGCCTGATAAGAATGCATATTCCGGCCATAATAAGCGATCTTGCCATAATAATGCTCACGGCAGGCATCATCGCTATAGTGTTCAAAAGAATAAAGCAGCCTCTGGTTCTCGGGTATATACTTGCGGGATTTCTAATATCCCCGCATTTTCCTTGGTTCAGCACAATTTCTGACGGGGAGAGCATAGAGACCTGGTCTGAGATAGGAATAATATTCATCATGTTCCATCTCGGGCTTGAGTTTAATTTGCATAAAATGGCGAGGATCGGCTCCACTGCCATAATCACCTGCCTCATGGAAGTCATAGGCATGATGGTCATGGGATATCTGGCGGGGTCCGCCCTGGGATTCAGCGAAATGGATTCAATAGTTCTCGGAGGTATGCTCGCCATGAGTTCCACCATGGTAATCATCAAGGTCCTTGACGAAATGAAGGTCAAGGCCAAGTATGTGGAGTGCGTCATGGGAACCCTGGTGGTGGAGGATATCGTAGGCATCTTTTTCATGGTAATACTGTCCACCATATCGGTTTCAAAAAACGTCTCCGGCTTTGAAGTTGCAGGCCAGCTCCTTCTCATGATAATTTATCTGGTCATCTGGCTGGTGCTGGGAATATTTTTCCTTCCCACCTTCCTGGATAAGACCATAAAATATATGAATGACGAGATGCTTATCGTCACATCGCTTGGCATCTGCTTTGGCATGGTAATGCTGGCTCAGTGGCTTGGCTTCAGCACGGCTCTCGGAGCATTTCTTTCGGGATCGCTCCTTGCGGGAACTGTTCACGTTGAGAGGGTCGAGCACCTGACAAGGGGCATTAAGGATATGTTCGGAGCCATCTTCTTCGTATCCGTGGGCATGATGGTGGATCCCGAAATGATTGTAAAATACTGGCTTCCCATCATCGTTATCTTCGTTGTTACGGTTATCGGTCAGCCCATCTTCGGCACCATCGGAATGCTGATATCGGGACAGAAACCGAGAAATGCAATTCTCGGAGGTTTCAGTTTCTGTCAGATCGGAGAATTCTCCTTCATTATCGCATCCTTCGGTATCAGTCTCGGGATCCTCGACAGCTTCATGTACCCCATTGCGGTTACCGTATCTGTGGCAACCATACTGACTACACCTATATATATTAAGAATGCACCCCGCCTTGCGGACTTCCTGGACAGAAAAACCCCTGAGGGAATCAAGAGTAAGATCGCGCGCATGACATCAGACCGTCAGGATGAAGAGGAGAAGTCCACGGAATGGCTGGATTATCTTAAGGATTATTTCCTCCGGTTCATCATTTTCGGAGGAATCATGGCGGTATCCGCTCTGGTGGGACTTAGAACTCTCTATCCTTTTCTTGAAGACATTACGGGCTTCAGGTGGGCGGAACTTCTGGTTACCATTCTGATCTACGCTGTAATCGCCCTCTTCTTAAGGCCCCTTATCAATCCCAGAAGCAATGAGTTCACCACCCTGTGGCTCAAACATTTCAGCTTCAGGCTGCCCCTTCTTGCTCTCTCGGGAATCAAGATCGCTTTCACGGCGGTGCTCCTTGTAATACCCTTAAGAGTTCTGTACAGAGTTAACCCCATAGCTTTCCTTCTGGTAATTCTGGCGGTAATTCCCATAATCATGAGGACGAACTTCATTGCAACCTGGTATCTCAATCTTGAGACAGCCTTCCTCAAGAACTTCAACGAGAGGCTTATCAAGCAGGAGGAGGCTCACGGTCACAGCAAGGAAGAATGGCTCGATATGAAGCTTCACATCATGACCTTCATAGCTGAGAAGGATGGTCTCTGTGTGGACAGAAGTCTTAAAGACTTCGACTGGGGTAATCTGTATAACGTATATGTAGTCAAGATCAGAAAGGCCGGTAACGGCAAGCAGATACTCCTTCCCAATGCTGAAACGGTTGTCCAGGCAGGGGATAAGGTCTTCTGCGTAGGTGAGAAGCAGGCCCTGAGGAATTTCTGCAAACGAAGCAATATCGTTCAGGATAAGCCCTTCAGGACCCTCAAGAAGTTCATGGAGACGGGATACCCTGATACAAATAATGCCCTTGCGGTCTGTCCCGTAAGACTCAGAGGTGACGAAAGCTACTGCAATAAGAGCATAAGGCAGGGCGGTATCCACGACAAATACAAGGTTGGTATTCTCGGACTTCAGACCGGAGGGCTTCCTGTCATCATGCCGGATCCCAACATGCTCCTCAAGAAGGGGGATATCCTCTGGATCATGGGATCAAACAAGAACGTAGGATCCATGATTTCAGAATATGTGGATGAAGCGGAAGACTACGTGCAATAACAGAATTGAGGTATATATGGCCTGCTTGACATAAAAGGAGCAGGCTTTTATAATTTTTAAAAAGACTATTCGGAGGAAAGCGTGAACAGCAAAATCGGCTTCGGGCTTCTGAGACTTCCTGAAAAGGAAGGCGGGCTCGACTGGGAAAAAGTCAATACTCTCTGTGACAAATATCTTGAGCTGGGCGGTGAATATTTTGACACCTGCTATACCTATATGGACGGCTTGAGCGAAATGGCCGTGAAGAGGGCGGTTTCCATGAGAAAACCCAGAAGCAGCTTCAAAGTTATCGAGAAACTTCCCGGATACTACTGCAAAAGCTACGGCGACTGCAGGAAGTATTTTGAAGAGGAACTGAAGAGATGCGGAGTTGAGTATTTTGATGTTTTCATGCTTCACTGGCTCAACGGCGAGAACTATGAAATAGCAGAGAAATGTGAGGAATTCCGCTTTCTTGAAGAGGTAAAGAAGGAGGGAAAGGCCTTAAGGACCGGCTTCTCCTTCCACGACAGTGCAGATCTTTTGGACAGAATCCTTACGGCTCATCCGGAGGTTGACGTGGTGCTTCTTCAGATCAATTATCTCGACTGGGAAACAGCGGGGATCGAATCGCGAAACTGCTATGAGATAGCTGTGCGCCACGGAAAGCAAGTCTTCGTCATGGAGCCTGTGAAAGGCGGCACCCTTTCGGATCTTCCTGAAGAAGCGGAAAAGATCCTTGAAGAGGTTCATCCGGAGTGGACTCCTTCAGACTGGGCGCTCAGATTTGTGCAGTCTCTCCCTGAGGTTGAACTCTGCTTAAGCGGAATGAATGAAGTCGGCCAGATCGAAGCCAATATGAAGAGCTTCGAGCCCTTGAATGACAGCGATATTGAAGCCCTGTTCCGGGCGAGAGATATAATTGTGCGTGACACGGCGGTTCCGTGCACGGGCTGCAGATATTGTGAAGAGCATTGCCCCATGAATATAGCCATCCCCGAATATTTCAGGATGTATAACGAACTTAAGCGCTATCCCGAGGATGACTGGAAGATTCAGCCGGCCTATGAACACATGACCCTGTCAAGAGGGAAAGCATCTGAGTGCATAGGCTGCGGAACCTGCAAAGAGCATTGTCCTCAGAGAATAGATATACCCGGTGTTATTAAAGATGCGGCTTCGCTTCTGGAGAACTGAAGATGATAAGAGACGAAATCAGAAAAGAATTATTTGCACTTCAGGACATAAAATACAGGGACTTTCAGATGAAGCTCATTCCCGGAAAAGACCCTCAGGATGCCATAGGAGTCAGGACTCCTGAACTGAGGCGACTTGCCAAAGAGCTTTCCAAGAGACCTGATATTGGAGAGTTTCTGAATGACCTTCCTCATGAATATTTTGATGAGGATCAGCTCCATGCCTTCATCATTTCAGGGATCAGGGACTATGACAGCTGCATGGATCATGTCGAAAGATTCCTTCCCTATGTGGATAACTGGGCAACCTGCGATCAGATGTCGCCGAAGGTTTTTAAGAAACATAAGCCGGCTCTGGCAGTACGGGCAGACAAGTGGCTCGATTCAGACCGTACATATACGGTGCGCTTTGGAATAAAGATGCTTATGGAGCATTTCCTTGATGAAGATTTTGAACTGAAATATACCGAGAGAGTCGCCAATCTCAGATCAGAGGAATATTATGTGAATATGATGATTGCCTGGTATTTTGCCACAGCCCTTGCCAAGCAGTATGATGCGGTTCTTCCCTTTATTGAGAATAAGCGATTGGATGTGTGGACCCACAACAAGGCAATCCAGAAATCCATTGAAAGCTACAGAATAACACCTGAACAGAAAGAATATCTTAAGACCCTTAAAATAAAGAAATAACAGCAGCAGGAGAAAACATTATGGAACTCATTATCAAAAAAGCAAAACTCACGGTCCTCGACACTTATGAAGTGACAGACGAAAAGGGAAACGTCGTATTTAACGTTAAAGGGGAACTCGTCTCCGTAGGAAAGCGTCTGAGAATAAATGACCCTTCAGGTCACGAACTTGCTTCCGTCTACAAAAAGAAGATCGCCTTAAGAGAGAAATATATTATAGATATGAAAAACGCGGAAGAGGTGGAAGTCTTCAGGATCGATACCATGAGAAAGGTGCCTGAATACCGCGCAAAGCAGCTGGGCTGGACCCTTAAGGGAGACTTCGGCAAGAAAGATCTTAAGATCATGGAAGGCCTTCACACGGCTGCGCATTTAAGACCCAAAAGGCTTTCTTTCGGGGAGACTCTGAAACTTGATGTAAAGGACCCCGGCAAGGCTCTGGCTGCTGTGGCACTCTATCTGGTAAGCGAGATGGATCAGCAGGTCAAACCCCAAAACGCCAGCGAGAAATAATTCCCTATAATTGAACTGAGAGGAACATTATGCTATAATTTAATGGTAAATGTCCCTTTTTAAATGGAGATCAACATATGATGAAATTCAGATTTTTTATTGCGCTGATTATTGCGAAACTTTCCATACCGGCTCTTAAGATAACCGGCCACAATGCTACGGACTTCCCGGGTGTGGTGGCTCTTAAGATCTGCCCGGATTTCCTTAAGTACGTTGCCAAACCCAAGAGGGTCATCGGGGTTACCGGCACCAACGGTAAGACCAGTACGGCAAATCTCATAATCGATATGCTTAAGGGCTTCGGAGTTGAGACTCTGAACAATTCAAGAGGATCAAACATCAACAGCGGTATCTCATCAGCACTCATTAACGGCGTGAATATTTTTAATAAAGAAAAATATGACACAGCTGTGCTTGAGATGGATGAGAGGTCTGCTGCAAGGCTTTTCCCCTATGTCAAGCCGGACTTCATGATCATTAACAACCTTTCAAGGGACTCCATCATGAGAAATGCTCATCCGGAATACATCAGATGGCTTCTTGAAAAGTATGTGCCAAAGACCACTAAGCTTGTGCTCAATGCAGATGACCTGACCTCCTGCTATATGCTTCCCGAAAACGAAAGGGTATATTTCGGTATCGAGAAACTCCCCACGGATACGGTTGAATGCAGAAACCTCATAAACGACATACAGATCTGCCCCAAGTGCGATCATAAGATAAAATATGAATACAGAAGATATTCCAATATCGGACGTGCTCACTGCGTGAACTGCGATTTCGGTTCGCCGGATTACGATTACAGCGCAGGAAACGTCGATATGAAGAACATGACCTTCACCTACCGCGGACCGGGCTTCGAGACAGAGCTTCCCATTATCGACGAACGTATCGTTAATCTGTATAACGAGATGGCTCTCGTTACCCTTCTCATCCAGCTGGGATATTCCATAGAAGAGATCAAGGAGAACCTTTCAAAGGTCGAGGTGGTAAAGACAAGATTCAACCATGAAACCGTCGGATCCATGAAGGTTTACAACGTTCTCGGAAAGGGCCTCAATGCCTTTGCTGAATCCCGCGTATACGAGACCATCGTTGAACAGCCGGGAGACAAGGAACTCATAATGTTTATAAACGATCTTGGCATGGCAGCTCACTGGTCAGAGAATATAAGCTGGATCTATGATACGGATTTTGAGACTCTGAACGTCGATTCCATAAAGAAGATCGTGGTATTCGGAGACCGCGGACTGGACTACAAGCTGAGAATGCTCTTTGCGGGCATCCCCGAAGAGAAGATCGTCCACGTCATGAAAGCCGAAGATGCCATCAAGCAGGTCGATGTCCTTCCGGATATGAACTACTATGTGCTCTACGGTGCTGACCCAGGATCCTTTGCCCTTGGAAACAAGCAGGCCAAGGAACTGGCTCAGATGCTGAGAACAAAGATCGAGACTCCTGCTGTTCCTGCAGAAAGCGAGACCGCAGCGGTTCCCGAAGATGAAGTTGAAGAAGAGGAGGCATAATCATGATAATTGAAATTCTTTACCCTGAAATTGCCAATCTTTTCGGAGACCTGGCCAACATCAAATATATCAAGGCGTCTATTCCTTCCTGCAAAATAATCGGAACGGACTTAAACACTAAGCCGGCGTTTTTAAGAAGAGACGATATCGATCTGGTCTACATGGGAACCATGACTGAGAATAATCAGCTGGTAGCCATGGATCACCTGGAGCCCTATAAGGACGAAATCAAGTCTGCCATTGAGAGGGGACAGAGATTTCTTATGACAGGAAATGCCTTTGAACTTTTCTGCAAAGACATAAAGGATCTTGACGATATGCCCATTAACCGCTTTCCCGAAAGAGTGGATCCCGAAACCAAGACCACTAAGTGCCTCGGAATCTTTGATATCAGGATCAAGAGAGAGGTCATGCACAGACTGAACTCCCTGTATCTCGGAAAATATGAAGATCTGGACGTAGTCGGTTTCAAAAGTGTGTTCACCTATGCAGAGCCCATCGCAGTATATCCTGAACTGTTCCAGACAGTTAAAGGGCCCGGATTCGACAAGAGCTCCATGGGAGAGGGCATCCACTACAAGAACTTCATGGGAACCTATCTCACAGGACCTCTTCTGGTGCTGAATCCCAAACTCATGATAAGGCTTCTCATACAGTGCGGTGAGACCACCATCAATCCGCCTCACATGGGAGCAGCCATGGGAGCCTATGAGCAGAGGCTTGAAGAGTTCAGAAGAGACAAACTGAATTACATCTATTAAAGAAAAAGTCACGAGGCAGCTCGTGACTTTTTATGTGCGGCAGGCATACATGCAAACC
>CAMPCK010000010.1 GCA_946645735.1 uncultured Clostridia bacterium | reverse complement strand
ATGAGGTTACAGGAGGGTATTTTATTGGACAAAATGAAGGTGAATATCGGGGTAAAGGGCATATGCCCCGGCGCAGGCGCAACCTTCGTGTCCGGGTGGCTCGATCATTATCTCAACGATAAGGACAGGCACCGCTTCTTCGTTTCAAGCCCTGAAAAATATGCGGTTTTTGACGACCCGGAATGCATGGACGAAATGGACATCATTGTGGCTGTCATCGATCCTCTTCCGTCCCTTCTCATTGAGGGAGCAGCTAATATCGGTGAGCTCCGGGAGATGAAGAGGGAAGTCCTCTGGATCCTTAACAGGGATAATAGGGGAGTGAACAGGAGAGAGATGAAGAGGTATCTCGGATTCATGCCTGGATTTTCCCAGGAGGAGATCCCGAGGGAAATAATAGCCAGAGCTGAGTACAACTGCGAGAAACTGCCTTCAGTCATGGAACTCAAGGGCATTGAAGCTCTGGGAGATCACATCAGAAGTATTATGTCATAAATTCCGGAGAAAAAATCCGGACCGGCGCGTACTATATGTGATGACATGATTTTTTATAATTATGTAATTTTAGTGAATATTATATTTTGATATTTCAATTTGCTACTAAATGTTGTATAATGTGCTTGTAGTATGTCTACAGGAGGTTTAACATTGATAACTTTTGACCATGTCAGCAAACTGTATCGTCCGGGCGTAGGACTGGACGATGTAACAGTCAAAATAGATAAGGGCGAATTCGTCTTTATAGTAGGGCCCTCCGGTGCAGGAAAGTCCACATTCATCAAGCTCATGCTTAAGGACATTACGCCTGACAAGGGACAGATCCACGTAGGAGACTATCACGTAAACAAGCTCTCCAACAGAATGATCCCCAAATACAGGAGAAAGATAGGAACCGTATTCCAGGATTTCAAGCTTCTTCCCAAGAAGACGGCCTATGAAAACGTAGCCTTTGCCATGGAAGTTCTCCATAAGCCTCAGGCTCAGATAAGAAAGCAGGTTCCTCAGGTACTGAGCCTTGTGGGAATCTCAGACAAGGCCGACAAGTATCCTCATGAACTTGCAGGCGGAGAACAGCAGAGAATAGCCATAGCAAGAGCTATCGTAAACAACCCTCAGGTCCTCATCGCCGATGAGCCTACGGGAAATCTTGACCCCATGACAGCTTGGGGAATCATGGATCTTCTGGACCAGATCAATATGAGAGGAACCACTGTCCTCATGGTTACCCATGCAAAGGAAATCGTAAACAAGATGGACAGAAGAATAATCGCACTTGACCACGGACGCGTTATCCACGACAGCAGCGAGGATTATTTCGGACCCATGGGAGGTGATGAAGAATGATAAGAAGTTTGTTTTATAATATCAAGCAGGCATTTGTTCAGATCTTCAGAAACCGCGGAATGAGCGTTGCCTCCATCTTTTCCATCCTGGCCATGCTTCTGATACTCGGCCTAGTATTCATAATCATCGTAAACATCAATCTCTTTACTGAGATCGTTAAACAGGACTACGACCAGGTAGAAGTCTTCCTGGTTGACGATGCAACTGAAGCACAGGTGCAGGAAGTCATGACGAGCATTCAGGCCAAGGAAGGCGTTGAATCTGTTGAATACAGATCAAAAGAGGATGCCTTAAGGATCATGAAGGAGCGCTGGGGAGAGTCCGGATATCTTCTGGATTCCCTGGGACAGAACCCGCTTCCCGCTTCCATAATGATAAGCGTAGGTTCCCTGGACAATGCTTCGGAAGTTGCGTCCTATGCAGGATCCTTTGATATTATAGAAGACGTTCAGTACTATAAGGAAACCGTTGACAAGCTCACCAAGATAACTCATTTCCTGCAGATCGCAGGCATGGTGATCATGGCCTTCCTTGTAGTCGTATCCGTAGTCGTGGTATCCAATACCATCAAGCTCACGGTTATGGCAAGAGCTGACGAGATATACATCATGAGATACGTGGGAGCCAACAACTGGTTCATACGAGGCCCCTTCATGGTGGAGGGCATCATTATAGGCCTCATAGCGGCTCTCATTTCTTCAGGAGCCATAGCCTTTATCTACAGCAAGATCGTTGAAACGGTGGGAGAGCAGGTATTCGCCATCGTATCCAGCCCGCTGATTTCAGTTCAGTACATGACTGTAAATCTGACAATAATCTTTGTTGCTCTCGGATGTTCCATCGGAGCATGGGGCAGCATAGCTTCCATGAGAAAGTACTTAAAGGCATAAAATCAAAAGGGAAAAGTGATGAAAAAAACCAAATCCTACAAGTTAATATCTGTATTTCTTGCTTTTACACTGGCGGTAACCTTTGTGGCATTTCCGGCCCTCGACTACAGGACAGGACTGGGAACGTCAGCTGCTTATGCGGATGATGATACACAGAGCCAGATAGATCAGAAACAGAATGAGGTTGAAGATATCAAGGAACAGCGCGAGGAAGTTCAGAACAGCCTTGCAGAAGTAGCTGAAGAGGTAAAGACCCTTCAGGCCAAGGTAGATGACCTCAATGCCAAGATCTCCCAGAAGACTCAGGAAATAAAGAATACTGAGAACAAGATCGCCAAGAAAAAGGAAGACATAAAGAAAAAACAGGAAGAAATCCAGAAAAAGAAGGAAGAGATCCAGGAGAGAGAAGAAGGACTTGACCAGAGACTTGTAGTCATGTACAAGAACGGATCAATTGGATTTGTAGATGTTCTTATGGGATCCAACAGCATATCTGAATTCGTTTCCAACGTTGAAATGATCCAGAAAATCTATGAAAACGACGTTGAGATCCTGAAGATCCTTGAAGAGGAACACAAAAAACTGGAAGAGCAGGAGAAGCAGCTGGAAGTAGAGAAGCAGCAGCTTGTGGATATTCAGGCTCAGTTAAAGGTTCAGATCGAGGAGCTTGACGGCCAGAAGGCTGAACTTAAGGCAGAAAAGTCAAAGCTTGATCAGAAGAAGAAGACTCTTGAAGCCAAGGATGCTGAACTTAAGAGAGATGCTGATGCTCTTATTTCCCAGATCAAGAAACTGCAGGATTCGCAGAGAGTATATGAAGGCGGAACCTTCTTATGGCCTGTTCCTTCATCAACATATATCACTTCTTCCTTCGGTTCAAGACTCCATCCTATCTACAGGACCTGGAGAATGCACACCGGAACCGACATCGGAGCATCATACGGCGCCAATATCGTAGCCGCAGCATCGGGCAAGGTAATCATGTCCAGCTGGTACGGCGGATACGGTAACTGCGTAATGATCGATCACGGTTCAGGAATAGTTACACTTTACGGACACTGTTCATCCAGACTTGTATCTGCAGGTCAGGAAGTAACCAGAGGACAGGTTATAGCCCGCGTTGGAAGCACAGGAAACTCCACCGGAAACCACTGCCACTTCGAGGTGCGTATTAATGGACAGTATGTAAATCCCATGGGATATTTCAGCTGATGTATAATTGATAAAATGGAGATAAATTATTTAATCAGATCCTTATTAAAGAACAGGGGAATCTGCTCAGAAAGTGAGATGGAAGAGTTTTTATCCCCTAATCCCAGAAAAACCTATGATCCGCTCCTGCTTCCCGATATGGAAGCGGGTGCGGATCTTATATTGAATGAGATCAGTAAGGGATCCCGCATCATGATCTATGGAGATTATGATGCAGACGGCATCACCGCCACCTCCCTTATGATGACGGTTCTGGGATATCTTATGGAGGACAGGCCGGAAGACCTGGACTACTACATCCCTTCAAGGTTTGAAGAAGGATACGGACTTAATAAGGACGCAATAAAGACAATTTCAGACAGAGGATTTGACTTCATAATCACCGTTGACTGCGGAAGCGTATCAAAGGACGAAGCTGCTTACGCCGAGGAACTGGGACTTAAGATCCTGGTGACAGACCATCACACCATTACCGACAGAATGGCGGAATGCCTCTTAATAAACCCCAAAAAACCTGGAAGCGAGTATCCCTTCAAGGAACTCTGCGGCTGCGGTGTGGCCTTTAAGCTTGCACAGGTCCTTCAGAGAAAGGCAAACCTTCCCAAGAGAGTCTTATCAGAAGTGCTGGACCTTGTGGCCATAGGAACCATAGGAGATATCATGCCTCTTGTGGATGAGAACAGGACTCTTGTTAAGTACGGACTGAGAGCCATCAACTGCTCAAACCGCCCGGGACTCAGGAAGCTAATAAGAGAAGCAGGCCTTAACGAAGGACACATTACATCTGATAACATAGGATTTGTTATTGTTCCTCATCTCAATGCGTCGGGAAGGATAGAGGATGCTTCCCAGGCGGTTAAACTCATGCTGGCAGACGAGACGGATCCCGAACTCGAATCTCTTGTAAGCGACCTCATCAAGAAGAACAGGGAAAGAAAGAGACTTCAGAACGAAACCTACAAGAAGTGCCTGGAACTGGCTTCCAAGGATGACTTCATGCTCATACGCTGCGACGATGCCCACGAGGGAATAGCGGGAATCGTAGCCGGAAAGATTAAGGATAACTTCTATCGCCCGTCAGTTATTTGCATGCCTACCATGGGTGAAGAGGGATATCTCAAGGGAACCGGAAGAAGCATAGAAGGAGTCAGCCTCTATGATCTTCTCAAAAAATATGAGGACCTTTTCGTGAAATTCGGAGGACACAGCGGCGCCTGCGGCTTTACCATGAGGGAAGAGGATTTTCCTCTTTTAAAGGAAGGCCTCATAAAGGATACCCGCATTTTAAGAGAAGAGCATCCGGATCTCTTTGTAAGGAAGTACCCCTGGGAGATGGAGATAAGCGCGGACGAGGCTACCATGGACCTTGCTGATCAGATAGAGAAGCTTGCACCCTTCGGAAACGGCAATCCCAAGCCCGTATTTCTTATGAAGGATGCATATATTTCCGATGTGAGATATATGGGTGATGAAGGTCAGCATGTAAGGTTTTCCATAAGAGGTGAATCCAGAAGATTCCTCAACTGCGTGCTCTTCAACAGAGCGGGCGAGTATGAGAAGTGCTTAAACGGTTTCAGAAAGCACAGAGTTGCCGGAAGCCTTGAAACACAAGTGTGGCAGGGACAAAAAAGATTACAGCTTATCGTGGAAAACATAATTGACTAATTATAGACTATTGTTATATAATACTTTTAGAGTTTAGAGTATAAAAGCAATAAATTGAAAGAGAGGCAACTTATGGCTTACGAATCCAGATTTCAGCGGGAAGACATTGATGAGCTTTTTGAAGCGGTGCTCACGTTGGAGGATATAGAAGACTGCTACAGGTTTTTTGAGGACATCTGTACTATAAATGAAATTTATTCAATTGCTCAGAGACTGAGAGTGGCCAAACTCCTTTCAGAGAAGAAGACCTATATGGAGATCGCTCAGGAAACCAATGCTTCCACAGCAACAATTTCCAGAATCAATAAGTGCCTTGTATACGGCGCTGACGGGTACAAGAGAGTACTTGAAAGATTAGCAAAAAAGGAAAAGGATTAAATGACATTCAACGTATATATTTATGAAGGAACTACATCCAGGGAAGAGCTTTCACATGAGCTCGCCAAGGATGCGGTCAAGCATTACTGCGCAGAAAATGGCATACCTTTTGACGAGAACGTGAACAGGTGGTCGGAAGGAGAAAAGGGAAAACCTTATTTCACCGATCTTCCTGTTCATTTCAATGTCAGCCACTCGGGACTTCTGTGGGTCTGCATGGTGGGAATGGCACCCTGCGGAATCGACATCCAGGTGGGACAGGAAATGAGCATCAGAAAGTATGACCGTATAATGATGAGATATTTTACTCCTAATGAGCAGGACTTCTGCGAGAAGTACGGAACTGAAGGATTTTTCAGGATCTGGGCTCACAGGGAAGCCTACGGAAAGTATACGGGAGAGGGTTTCTATGGCAATATGCCTGATTTCGTGGGAGAGGACGGATTCCTTAAGATAGAGGCGGAATCTCCTTCAGACGGAAGCAAGGCCTACGTAAAGGATGAACCCATCGGACCTGATATCTATCTTGCATACTGCACTTCAGGAGAAGATGACGACATCAGATTTATGGAGTAGTCATGGCTAAACGCACATGTATGGAAACG
Organism: uncultured Clostridia bacterium; assembly: GCA_946645735.1. The sequence continues at coordinate 4,850 of CAMPCK010000010.1, read as the reverse complement.
GCTCTTGCCAAGCTTAACTACAGAATGAGAACCGTGAGGGAACTTGAGAGATCCCTTAAGGAACTCGGATATGAAGAGAGCGACATAAGAGAAACCCTTGAGGAACTTAAGGGGTTCGGCTATCTTGACGACAGGAGATACGGCGTCGAATTCTTCAGGGCATCCAGGAAGAAGAACTGGTCTTCACAAAGAATAACCAGGGCCATGAAAGAAAAGGGCCTGGACAGTGAGACTATAAAGTCTGTAATGGATGAGCTGGAGGATACGGATGAACTGGAGAGATCGGGACTTACCCTGGATGACAGGGAGACTGCTCTTCAGGAGGGCCTGCGCATGGCAAAGGTGCATTTGAGAAGCGGCAGGGAAATAGACGAGAAGTTCCTGAACAAGGTAGGAAGACGTCTTATGACTTTAGGTTATAATTCCGGATGCTGCTACTATGTCATGGGAAGACTGAAGGATAAGGCAGCTTTATCCTTTGAGGAGGAAGAGTATTGAAGATATGTCTTTTTGGATCATCCAGCACTACCCTGGATAAGATATATTACGATGAAGCGTACAGACTGGGTGAACTCATGGCTAAGCGCGGACACAGCCTCATCTTCGGAGGAGGAGAGCAGGGCCTTATGGGAGCCTGCGTGAGAGGCCTGGAATCCAAAGGCGGAAAGTCTGTGGGAGTTGCGCCCAGGTTTTTTGATATTCCCGGAATACTTCACCAGGAGTGCACGGAATTCATTTTTACGGATACCATGGGAGAAAGAAAACAGATAATGGAAGACATGGCAGATGCCTTTCTTATCGTTCCCGGCGGAGTGGGGACCCTGGAGGAGTTTCTCGAAGCCTTCACCCTTAAGCAGCTGGGACAGATGAATAAGCCCATTGGAATCCTCAATACGGAAAACTATTATGATATACTCATGGAACTCATGGAATCCATAATAGAGAAGGGCTTTATGAAGGAAGAGTGCAGAAACCTCTGCGGATATTTCAGAGAGCCTGAGGAGCTTCTGGACTATCTGGAAAATGTCCATGAGGGACCCATGGACATTCGCAAACTTAAACTGGAATAAAAAAAGAGTCCTCTTAAAGGACTCTTAAGTGGTCGGGGCGACAGGATTTGAACCTGCGGCCTCTACGTCCCGAACGTAGCGCTCTACCAAGCTGAGCCACGCCCCGACGAACAGACATATAATATCATATAAAAAACCAAATTTCAAGTGTTAGTTTAAAGGTGAGAATATGAGACTCATATCATGGAACGTCAACGGTTTAAGAGCTGTTATGGGCAAGAACTTCATGGAGTTCTTCAATGAAATAGATGCGGACTGCTTCTGCCTTCAGGAGACCAAACTTCAGGAAGGCCAGATCGAAATGGACCTTCCGGGATACCACCAGTACTGGAATTATGCCGAGAAGAAGGGATATTCGGGAACAGCCATCTTCACAAAGAAAGAACCTCTTTCCGTGAACTACGGCATAGGTGTTGAAGAGCACGATCACGAGGGCAGGGTAATCACCCTGGAGTTTGAGGACTATTACCTGATCACGGTATACACGCCCAACTCCCAGGACGGCCTTAAGAGGCTGGACTACCGCATGAGGTGGGAGGAGGATTTCCTGGCCTATCTCAAGGGACTTGAGAAGAACAAGCCCGTGATCTTCTGCGGAGACCTGAACGTGGCCCATAAGGAAATAGACCTTAAGAACCCCAAGACCAACAGAAGGAACGCCGGATTCACCGATGAGGAGAGAGAGAAGATGACCAATCTTCTGGATTCGGGATTCACCGATACCTTCAGATATTTCTATCCTGAACAGATCACATATTCCTGGTGGTCCTACAGATTCAAGGCAAGAGAAAAGAACGCCGGATGGAGAATCGACTATTTCATCTGTTCGGATTCCTTAAGAGACAGACTTAAAGACGCTAAAATACATACTGAGGTAATGGGATCGGACCATTGCCCTGTAGAACTTGATATAGAATAAGGAGAATACAGTTAATGTCAGAAAAGTTAAAAGCATCAAAAATACTTTATGAACTCCAGGAGGCCGGAAGACTTCAGATGGAAAACGACAAGCCGTCAGTTGATGATCTTCTGGACAGGAATCTGGCTCTCATGGTAAACCGTATCGATATGGTTATTTCAAGAGAGGTCCTTGATGATGAAGAGATAACCTATACTTCAAACGCATGTCCCTCTGAAAGAGCGACCCTTTTAAGGGTATACAACGCCAAGGCAGGGGATGAGCAGATCGCATATGCATCATCCATCTGGTCCATAGTCAACTTCAAGACCAGACGCATCATGAAGGCCAAGGAACTCAGCATGAAGAACTTCACCCTGGCCAAGTACAGGAATCCCTTCGGAGACAGGAAGTTCAGGATCACTGAAGAGGATGAGAAGGCCATGGAGGATATGGGAACCTTTAAGGTCGGAAGAGAATATATGGACGACAACGGCCATATGAATAACATAAAGTATCTGGAACACGTGGAAGAATGCCTGCCGGAACTTAAGGAACCGGGCAAGTATATGAAGGAAATAAGGCTTCATTTCATGAAGGAAGCGCTCTATGACGAAGAGTTAAAAATAAAGCGCCTCCACAAAGAAGGCGCATATTATTTCCGTATGTATAAGCCTGACGGTGAGGCTAACTTCGAATGCGAGATCGTTATTTCTTAAGGAGATCTCTGATCTCGGTAAGCAGCTGAATATCTTCGGGAACTGCCGGCTCTTCTTCAGGAGCCGGTTCTTCTTCTTTCTTCTTAAGATCATCAAACTTGTTGAAAGCTTTGATGATGAAGAAGAGAACGACAGCTGTGATAATGAATGTGATGATGGCGTTGATGAGGTTTCCAATCATGATCTGTGCATCGCCGATTCCGAAGGATACCTTGGAGAAATCAACTCCGCCTAAGATAAGTCCGATGATGGGGCTGATGATGTCTGCAACTACAGAGTTGATGATAGCTGTGAAGGCACCGCCTATGATGATGCCGACTGCCATGGTCATTACATTTCCTTTTGCAATGAACTCTTTGAATTCAGTCATAAATTTTTTCATTTTATAATTCCTCCTGTAATATATTAATTTCTTTATAAATTCTTTCCCAAGGAAATCCTACCACATTTTCATAGCTTCCGTCAAACGACTTTATGTATTTTGAGAAGGTGCCCTGGATGGCATATCCTCCAGCCTTGTCGTAGGCTTCCGGGGTCTCAAGATAAGCTCTGATCTCATCATCCGGAATGGGTGTGAAGGTGACGGAGGTGGTCTCGGTAAATACTCTTTCCTTACCCGAAGCTATATCGATTATACATACTCCAGTAATGACCAGATGAGTTGTATCTCTCAATTCACAGATCATCCTAAAGCCTTCCTCAGGATCAGCAGGCTTTCCCATGATCTCTCCCTGTCCCAGAGGATCGCCCAGATAGACGATGGTATCTGCGGCTATGATTATTCCGTGACCGGATACTTTGTCTTCGAGGACCTTCCGGGCCTTCTGACGGGCTATGGAGGAGGGGACTTCGTGAACATCACGGTAAGCCGGTATAACTTCCTCAATATCCGCAGGATGCACCAGGGGTTCAATGCCATGCTCCCGCATGATATCAAGCCTTCTCGGTGAAGCGGAGGCAAGTATAATTGTGCAGTCATTATTGTTCATATATCCATTATATACCAAAAAATCGGCCCGTTGAAGGGTTTTTATTTTTTTATTTATTTTTTTATGCATGAATGATATAATACAATTAAGTATAGGATTTTTTGGCCGGAGTTTTGGCCATGGTATAGTTTATAAAAAAAGGAGAAAAAATATGGGACTTATCAGAGCAGCATTAAGTGCAGCCACCAGCAATCTTGCTGATCAGTGGAAAGAATTCTTTTATTGTGACGCCATGGATAAAAATGTCCTCATGACAAGAGGAATCAAGAAAACCAGCGGTTTTTCATCCAACAAGTTCGGAAATGACAACGTTATCACCAACGGATCCGGAATAGCAGTAGCTGACGGACAGTGCATGATTATCGTTGATCAGGGCAAGATCGTTGAACTCTGCGCAGAACCCGGAGAGTACACCTATGATCAGTCCTCCGAAGGAACCATCTTCATGGGAGACCTTAAGCAGTCCATCAGAGAATCTCTTGACAATATGCTCAAGCGTTTCAGCTTCGGTGGAGATGCGGCCAAGGACCAGAGAGTGTACTACTTCAACACAAAGGAGATCATAGACAACAAGTTTGGAACACCCAATCCCGTTCCTTTCAGACTGGTTGATGAGAGACTCGGCCTTGATATCGACGTGGCAGTACGCTGTGCAGGTGTATATTCATATAAGATCACAGATCCTGTTCTCTTCTATATGAACGTATGCGGAAATACTCCGAGAGAATACAGAAGGGAAGAACTTGATACACAGCTTAAGGCAGAGTTCATCTCAGCACTTCAGCCCTGCTTCGGCAAGCTTTCACAGGAGGGCATGAGACCCAACGAGATCGTAAATCATGTCAACGAACTTGCTGACAGCATGAACGAAGTTCTTTCTGCCAAGTGGTCAGAATTAAGAGGAATCGACGTTGTAAACGTTGCCATCAACACTGTAACCATTCCTGAAGAAGACCAGAAGCTCATCAAGGAACTCCAGAAGGCAGCAGCCCTCAAGGATCCTACTCTTGCAGCAGGTGCTCTTGCAGCAGCCAAGGCTGAAGCCATGAAGGCAGCAGCAGCCAACGAGAATGGCGCAGCCATGGGATTCATGGGCATGGGAATGGCAGCAAACGCTGACGGAACCAATGCAGAAGCCTTATACAAGATGGGCGGCGCACAGCCTCAGGTAAAC
>CAMPCK010000009.1 GCA_946645735.1 uncultured Clostridia bacterium | reverse complement strand
ATGCCTGTTCCCGAAGATAAATTTACTGATTTTATAAAGGAGGACCTGTGAAATGCTTACAATTGACAGACTGGTGCAATTCGGCGCAGACACTGACAAAGGACTGGAAAGATGCATGAAAAACGAGGCATTCTATTTCCGTCTCATAGGCATGGCAGCAGAGGACGGCAACTTCAATAAACTTAAGGAAGCCATAGATAGCGGCGACCTGGACCAGGCCTTTGAAGCGGCCCATGCCCTGAAGGGGACTACGGGCAACCTCTCCCTGGACCCCATCTATGAACCCATATGTGAAATAACGGAGCTCTTAAGAGCAAGAACAGAAATGGATTACAGCGATAATCTCAAAGTAATCTTCGATAAACTCAGCGAATTAAAAGAAATGATCGGTTAGGAAAAGAATATGTGTCAAAAGAAAATTTCGGGCGCGGGAAGGTTTCTGATACTTCTCCTGTGCATGCTTTTGACATTGCTGTTCATCACCGGGTGCGGGGATGAACAGGCAGTTCCTGAATCACAGGTGCCTTCTTCTGATTCTCAGGAAGAAACCCAGGAGGCTGAAGAGGGCGAAGATTTCGTGCCCTATGAGGCGCCGGAGTTCAAGTCGGCTTCATACCGCAAGGATAAAGCCGAGGGAAACGGACAGGCTTCCATTGACTGTTCATCCCTTTCCAAGGGCTATGTGGCGGCTTCGGCGAAATCTGACAAAAGATTGAAATTCCAGGTCATAAAGGGAGACACCACCTATAACTATGACCTCAGTTCCGACGGGACGCCTTCGGTGTTCCCTCTGCAGAGCGGAAACGGTACCTACACCTTCAGGGTAATGGAGAATGTGGGGGATACCAAGTACGCCTGCATCTACTCCGCGGAAAAATCCGTGGAGCTGAGGGATGAATTTCAGCCATTCCTGAGACCCAGTGATTATGTGAACTACAATAAGGAATCCAAGTGCGTGCTTAAGGCTCAGGAGCTGGCTTCCCATGAGCAGGATGCTCTGGGAGTGGTATCGGCTATATTCGAATATATCTGCGATACCGTAAAATACGATCATCCTAAGGCCGAAAGCGTACAGTCGGGGTATCTGCCAAATCCCGATGAGACCATGGAAACGGGAAAGGGAATTTGCCTGGACTATGCTGCCTTAGGAGCAGCCATGATGAGAAGCCAGGGAATCCCTGTCAAGATGGTCTTCGGCTACGTCTCCCCGGACGATCTCTATCACGCCTGGAATATGTTCTACACGGAGGAGACCGGCTGGGTCACCGTCAAATTTGAAGCCAAGGGAAAAGAATGGACGAGAATGGATATAACCTTCTCGGCCAACGGAGCCGACATGAAGTTCATCGGAAACGGTGAAAACTATTCGGATGTATATTACTACTAAAGGGAAGGAGCCAAACAATGAACAGCAAAAAACTCGATTATCTGGGCGTAAGTGCTTTCTTTGAAAGCATGGCCATGATGATTCGCTCCGGAATACAGACTGATGAAGCCATAGGGCTTCTCAAAAGCGAGAGCAAGGGCAGCGAAGGAGTCCTCCAGCACGGACTGACCATAATGAAGGAACAGGTCGACATGGGCATGGGACTGGATGTTGCCATGAAGGAGAGCGGCATCTTCCCCAAGTACGCCATAGAAATGGTGGAAGCAGGAGTTTCCTCCGGAAAGCTGGAAGATATCCTTTTCAGACTTTCCAAATACTACAAAGAACAGAAAACCATATCTGAGAAGATCAGAAATGCCGTGACCTATCCCGCGGCCATGCTGGTGCTCATCGTGGTTGTGCTCCTTGTGATGCTCACCATGGTGCTTCCGTCCTTTACGGACGTATATAACAGCCTGACAGGAAGTCTGGCAGCTTCATCCTACAGCTATATACGCTGGGCATATGTGTTCTGCTGGGTTGCCCTCATAGTTATGGCGGTCATAGCCCTTCTTCTTTTCATAGGATATTTCATGTGGAAAAAGGGAAACCGCGGACCTGTGGAGAAGGTGCTTAACAGAATACCCATCACAAGGTCAATTATAGAAAGCATGGGAATGTTCAGATTCACCTCAGCTCTTTCAACCTTTATCGCCAGCGGAGAGATGCAGGACAAGGCCGTGGCTGAGAGTATACCCATGACAGACAACAAGAGCGTTGAAGCCAAGCTCGAAAAATGTCTTGATAGGATGGAAGAGGGCCACAGCATCGCCCAGGCAGCCTATGACGAGGAACTGTTTGAACCCGTATACGGAAGAATGTTCCTTGCAGGAGAAAGAAGCGGAAACATGGAATCAGTCCTTCAGAGACTGACAGAGCTTCTTGAGGAGAACTGCACGAATCTGGTGGACAGACTCGTGGGAATCGTTGATCCTCTTCTTTCGGGAATCCTCATGGTGACTGTAGGACTTTCCCTCTTAAGCGTAATGCTTCCTCTTATTGGAATGATGAACTCAGTGGGATGATCTTAAAGGAGAACCCGGATGTATTCTGATATCAAAAGAAAAAACACCATAAAGATCATTCTGGTATTGATGGTAATACTCCTCATAGGTCTTATGGCCTTTGTCTTCAAGGATTCCGGAAGGGATCTGAGCGAAGAAAGCGCCCAGGCCATCCAGGAGACCGTGAAGAAGGGAGCTCTTCAGTGCTATGTGGTGGAGGGAGTATATCCTCCTGACCTCAAGTATCTTGAAGACAACTACGGGCTCAAGATAAATACTGAGGATTTCTATGTGACCTACGATGCCTTTGCGTCAAATCTGCCGCCGACAGTTATCGTAAGTCCCAGGAACTCCGGAGGGGAGGCCGCATCATGAAGAGTGAAGGAAGAAACCACATGGCAATCTATACCATGGCCATCGTAGGACTGTTTCTTGCGGGATTCTTTATGCTGGTGGTCTTCGGAGCCCAGGCATACAGGGGAACTGTAAATACACAGGATGACAACCGCGAAAGCCGTGCTGTGCTTGCATATATTTCAACCAGTATCAAGGATAATGATACGGAGGGAGCCGTTAAACTCATGGATTCCCAGGATGGAAAGATCCTGGTGATCTCCGACGGGGATACGGGATATGCCTTAAGGATATATGCTATGGACGGCAAGGTCATTGAAGACTTTGGAAAAGAGGACGGACCCCTTGATCCCGATAATGCTCAGGTCATAGGGGAGACCGGTACCTTCAGCCTTGAAATGCCCGAAAAAGATGTCTTAAGGGTAGAGACGGATGAGGGAGGCCTCTTTGTGAAGCTGAGAAGCGAGGAAGGAGGCAGGTCATGAACAAGAGACATCAGATAACTGCCTTCTATGTGGAAGCCCTGCTCCTCATAGTGGTATTCATCTGCATCATTCTGATGCTCACAAGAGTTTTCGGTGCAGGACTGATCAAATCCGGTGAAGCGAAAGCCCTTACTGAATCCGTGATCCTCGCCCAGAATGTCCAGGAGATGGCAGCGGCATCGGAGTCTGAAGAGGAACTTCTCGGAAGGCTCAACGAGAACGACAATGCCATGGCGCTTCAGGACGGTGAGTACAGCCTGGAAGCAAGATACAATGAAGACCTGAAAGCTGACAAAGACGGAAGATACATAGTGGATATAGACTGGGAGCCTGACGGATCCGGACTGGTTAAAAGCACGGTTTACGTCAGCCTCGAAGGAGGCAGCGAACCCGTATATGCACTGGAATCTGAAATATACATAAAGGAGGGGAGATCATGAACCACACACCTAAACTGGGACCTCTTGCTCTTCTCCTTACGGTGATCAGCATCTGCCTTACGATCCTTTCAATCCTGTCATTTACGACAGCCGGGGCGGACATGAGGCTTGCGGAGAAATACGCGGATACCGTCACAGAAAGATATGCCCTGGAGGCCAGAGGCCAGGAACTCTTAAGAGATCTGGATCAGGGTGCTCTTCCTGCAGACTTTGAAAGGGCGGAGGACGGCGAGACCTTCGTAACGACCCTTAAAGAGGGCGACATGAACCTCATTATCGGGGTCAGACTTGAGGATGGATCATATGATATCACATCCTGGAAATATGAACACGACTGGGTCCAGAACACTGACTTCGGAAACCTCTGGACCGGCAATAACTGAAGGAGGACAGCATGGGAATAACTGAAATACTTGACAGGGCCATAAAAGCTGAAGCTTCTGATATATTTATAGTTGCAGGCCTTCCTGTGACTCTCAAGATAAAGGGACACCAGGAAAGACTGGAGGGAGAGAAACTCCTTCCGGATTCCATAAAGGTCCTGGTGGACGAGATATATGAAGTGGGAAAGCGTGACAAAACCAATCTGGATAAGGGGGCTGATGATGACTTCAGCATAGCCATACCCCAGATGGGAAGGTTCAGAGTGAACGTATTCAGGCAGCGCGGTTCTCTTGCTGCTGTCATCAGAGTCATCAGATTCGGACTGCCGGATCCCAAGGATCTCGGTATACCTGAAAGCGTGCTTTCTCTTGCGGATAACAAGAAGGGCCTGGTGCTCATCACCGGTTCCGCCGGAACAGGAAAGTCCACGACCCTGGCATGCATGATCGACAGGATCAACAAATCAAGGGACTGCCACGTAATAACCATGGAAGATCCCATTGAGTATATACACAGACATGACAAGGCTATAGTGAGCCAGAGGGAGATATCCATAGATACTCCCGGGTATCTGGAATCTCTGAGATCGGCTCTCAGAGAAAGCCCCGATGTAATTCTTCTCGGAGAAATGAGGGACTACGATACCATCTCATCGGCCATGACTGCGGCAGAGACAGGAGTGCTTCTCTTAAGCACCCTCCATACAAGCGGAGCGGCCAATACCATCAACAGAATTCTTGACGTATTCCCCGCAAATCAGCAGCAGCAGGTCAAAATACAGCTGGCTCAGATATTAAAGGGAATCGTGTGTCAGCAGCTGGTGCCTTCTGTGGACGGCGGACTCATCCCCGTATTTGAAATAATGAAATCCACCGTTGCCGTTCAGAACATGATCAGAGAAAACAAACTCCATCAGCTGGAATCCGTCATGCAGGCAGGTGCCCAGGACGGCATGTGCACCATGGACGGCAATCTTCTGAACCTGTATAAGGAAGGAAGAATAACAAAGGACACCGCGCTTCTTTCCTGTGTAAACTATGAGAATATGGTAAAGCGTCTCGGATAATTTGGATGATTTGGAGGAACCCCCATGAAACTCGATGAAACCAAAGGCTCGCTGTATGTAAGGATGCTGGATGGGTTTTCCATGGTATATGACGGACGGGAGCTTGTAGACGGAAGACAGATAGGTTCACAGTTCTGCGGACTCATGGAAGCTGTGCTCTATTCCGGAAAAGCCGGCATGAACCGCACCCAGCTCAAGGAAATACTCTTTGAGGACAGAGAAATAGAGGATGTGCAGCACGCCATAAGAAACGTCATATATAATGCAAAGAAAAGGCTGAAGGCAGCAGGTCTTCCGGATGACGGATACATAGACGTGGTAAAGGGCACCTATTACTGGGTGTCTCAGGTACCCCTTGTGCTGGATACGGAAGAGATGATGAAGCTTAAAGAGGAAGCGGACCATGAGGCTGACAGGACAAAGAAGCTTGAGCTTCTCACGGAAGCCGCTCACCTCTACAGGAGTTCTTTTCTTGAACATATCAATAACAGCACCTGGGCCATGCAGGAAGCAAGGAAATACAGGATGCTCTTCCATGAGACCGTAAACGAAGCTGCGGAGATAATCAGGGAAAGCAAGGACTTCAGGGCTCTCAAAGCTCTGGGAGATTATGCTGTGTCCGTGGATCCTTTTGCTGACTGGGAAGTACTCGTCGTTGAGGCCCTGGCTTCCATGGGAAAATATGAAGAGGCCCAGAATCTCTGCGAGGATACCATAGACCTCTATGTCATGGAGTTCGGTCAGAGAACCTCCACCTATGTAAGGGAACTTGCCAACAGGCTCAGCGCCAGCCTCATTCATCAGCACGATAATCTGGATGATATACAGGACAAGCTTACAGAAACGGTTCCTGATAAGAGGGGAGGCTACTACTGTTCCTATCCTGTTTTCCAGGAAGTCTACAGAATCCTGTCCCGTACCATGGACCGTCAGGAGGACAGAATATTCATAATGCTGTGTACTGTTATGGACAGCAAGGGCAACCCCATGAAGGAAGGCGCCAAACTGGAAGAACTGTCAGACAGACTGCAGGAAGCCATAGTTCATTCCGTGCGACACAGCGACACGGTGGCCAAATATGGTAAAGGACAGTACCTGGTGCTGCTCGTTAATACTACGAGAGATAACTGCTCAATAGTACAGAAACGTATTGACAAGAACTTCCTTCTCGGCCGCCAGAGGACGGGAATAGACTACGCCGTTAAGAGCGTCATCATATCACCACTTGCGCTGGAAGCGCAGCTACAATAAAACAGGGCCCCGCGGCCCGGAAATGAGTAATAGTTGAAAAGTATTCTTTATACATTTTTTATATCAATGGTGCCGGTTGTTGAGCTGAGAGGCGCCATACCTGCAGGTGTCGCAGCAGGGCTTCCTGTTGTTGCCTGCGCTGTTATAGCCATTCTGGGAAACCTGGTACCGGTTCCCTTTGTACTTCTGTTTATCAGAAAAATTCTTTACTGGATGGAGTCGCGCAGTGCATTCCTTCAGAAAATTGCAAAGAAACTGAAGGATAAGGCTGACAGCAAAAAGGACCAGGTGCTCAAATACGAGTTCTGGGGCCTTGTGCTTCTGGTGGCCATACCTTTGCCGGGAACAGGAGCATATACAGGCGCCCTGGTAGCAGCTTTGATGGATATGCAGCTCAAGCGCGCCATACCGGCCATAGCTCTCGGAGTTCTCATAGCAGGTATCATTGTGAGTCTGGCCACAGCAGGCGTAGTAGCTGTCGTGTAATAATCAGTTATGAAAGATTTCGGAATCAGCAGGGTGCTTGAGCCCAAGGGCTCCATCCCTGTAGCAGCATGGAAACTGGATAATTCAAAGAAGATCCGGTCACAGGAGATCAGGATCTCTTTGGAGTGGATCAATTTCGAAAGAGACAACATGGACCAGATCGCTTCCATCTCAGGCTATGATCCCGATGAGACCAGGGCCCGCATTATGAAGATCGTCCGCGAAAGGGGCAAATTCCACAATCCCTACACGGAATCCAGCGGAGTCTTCTCAGGCGTCATTGAAGCCTGCGGAAGAGATGTGGATCTGGAGTCACAGGGGCTTAAGATAGGAGACAGAGTGGTGGCAGCCTGTCCTCTTGCAGGGCTTCCCATGTACCTTGAAGAAATAGAGGAACTGGATTTCAATTACAGCCAGGCCAGGGTAAAGGGCTATGTGATCTGTTTTGAGACTACAATTCTTTACAGAATCGATGAAAAGACGACCAATATACCTCATCTCCTGAGGGCTCTGGATGAAGAGGGGAACTTTGAGGGAATCCAGTATGAGCTCATGACCCACAGGTCAAGAAATGTGGCAGTAGTCGGAAGTAACCTGGCTGAAGCCGTGCTCTATTCATCTCTTGTGAAAAAAACCTGGTTCGGAGACTGCAGCGTGACCCTCATTATCGACAGAGCTTATCTCAACGATGAACTTGAGAGTGAGCTGGGTGAGATCTTCGGTGACAATGCCGACAGGATCCTCGGAGTAAACATTTCCCAGCCCTACGAGGCGGGACTTGAAGTTATAAAAAAGATGCAGGGAAGACTTTTTGACTGCACCATAAATCTTGAAAATATCGCAGGCTGCGACAGCTTCACATCCTTAATAACCAAGGCCAAGGGTGAGATATGCTTCATCAGCATGAGCAACAGATATAATCAGAGCATGCTGGCCGCGGATTCCATGGGAAAGGAAGTATATTTCTACGCCCTGGACGGCTTCAGGGATACCACCTTCGGCTTCACAAAGGAGCTTACAGAGTATGCTGAGCCAAGCCTTGAAAGGCTGGATGACTTCTACAGGAGAAGATACTCCGGAAGCGGCACTCCGGTTATGAAGGCAAGCCTCGGCGACGGGGCCAAGCAGGCTGCAAAGAATATAGACAACTTCATCTATGAGTCACCCGTAACGGGGGCCATGGTGGAGGAGATCCTCAATATTGCAAGATACGACGCCAACGTTATCATTCAGGGAGAAACGGGCTCCGGAAAGGAAAGAGTATTCGACCTGATCCAGCAGAATTCCTTAAGAAGAGACAAACCTGCTGTCAAGATAAACTGTGCCACTATTCAGGAAAACCTGGCTGAAAGCGAATTTTTTGGCTATGAGAAGGGCTCCTTCACGGGGGCATCAACTGAAGGCAAGGAAGGATATTTCTCTCTTGCAAATAACGGGACCCTGTTTCTCGATGAGATAGGAAGCCTGCCTCTTGACATGCAGGCAAAACTCTTAAGAGTCCTTCAGGAGAATACATTTTACAGAATAGGCGGTACCGAGCCCATACATGTAAATGTAAGGGTGGTCGCGGCCAATAATGTGCCCCTCAAAAAACTTGTGGAAGAGGGAAGGTTCAGGGAGGACCTCTATTACAGACTGAATATCTGCCAGATAAACGTTCCGCCCCTCAGGGCAAGAACTGAAGATATCCTGTGCCTGGCAGATGCCTTTATCAGAAACTACAGCGAAAAGTACGGGATCAAGAAGACTTTTTCACCGGATGCATATAAGGAACTCATGGAATACCACTGGCCCGGAAACGTCAGGGAACTTGAAAACACCGTCCACAGGCTCTATATCACGGAGAGAAGCGATGTGATAGACGGTGATGACGTGAACAGCATGCTGAACGAAAGCGTCTTCGATGACGTGGTAATCGACGTCAAAAAAGAGTTCGTGAGAGACAAGGATCTCAACTTTGACTCAATAATGAGTCAGCAGGAGAAGCGTCTCATAGCCTTTGCCCTCAAAAAAGAGGGTACAACCAGGGCCGCTGCCGAGTTTCTCGGCATGTCACAGGCTACTTTGGCAAGAAAAAAGCTGAAATATGGCCTTTAAGACTATGTGGTGACTCAAATATGAATCAAAGGCTTGCGAATTGAATCAAATATGAATCAAAAATTCTGACATCGAAGAGCATCACAGGCGAAATCAACATGGGAAAGGTGCCGGAAGCCCAGTATTTTAGTAAAAAGCTGTCATAATAACAGTTTTTTAATAAATTTTTTCAGTTATTTTAAAATTTGGCACGCCTGATGCTCTATACTTAGGCGTAAACCAAATGAGTTAAATACCATTGATCAGATAATTGGAGGATGAGAAAAATGGATATGAAAAAATACCTTGATTTCGCTTTTGAAACTGCAGTTGACACCATCGATATTGGAGCTTTCAATGAGAAGGATGCTCTTGCAATCGTAATTACCGGAATGAAAGCTTTCGCAAAGAGAAACGGTTATGAATTCTCTGACGAAGAAATCAAAGCCAGAGCTCAGGCCGGCCTTAAGGAACTTGCAGTTGCAGATGCTGACTTCGATGCAAAGCACAGAGCAGATTCCGTAAACGCACCTAAGGAAACAACACATGAAGATTTCCTTGAATATGCTTTTGAATCAGTAACAGCATCCCTTGACCTGGGCGGATTCAAGCCCGAAGACGCAGCTAAGATGGCAGCTACAGGAATGCAGGCTTATGCAGCTTCCAACAACCAGAACTTCACTGCTGAAGAGATCAAAGCTTTCGTTGCAAAGAAGATGAAAGAGCTCGCAGTAGCAGATGCTGACTTCGATGCAAAGCACAGAGCAGATTCCGTAAATGCTCCCAAGGAGACATCCCACGAAGATTTCCTTGAATATGCTTTTGAGTCTGTAACATCAACTCTTGACCTCGGCGGATTCAAGCCTGAGGATGCACTCAAGATGGCTATTACCGGAATGAAGGCTTATGCATATGACAACAATCAGAAGTTTACCAACGAAGAGATCATCAACGCTGCAAAGAAGAAGATGAAAGAAATCTTCGGAGCTTCCAAGGATTATGAATACCTCGACTGGTCAATGCCCAGATAATAAATAAGATTCAAAAACTGCATCGCAAGATGCAGTTTTTTATTGACTTGAATGCAGCACATATAGTATATTTATCTATGGAAAAAACATCTTTAAATCGGTACAGAGAGACCGGCAAGATCTAACATAGGGTGACAGATATGCTTTAACTTGACTTGCCGCGGGCAGGTCTTTTTTGATGCTATAGGTCCCCATGCCAGGCGGATGTTTTAGAAATTATCACACTGGTAACCATAAGGAGGAAATTATGGGCAAATCACAGAATCAGACAGCCATCTACGATGCCAGGAAAGAACTGGGCTACAGCAAGGTGGCAATACTCGGACTTCAGCACATGTTCGCCATGTTCGGCGCAACTGTTCTCGTCCCCATCATCACAGGTTTAAGCGTATCAACAACACTTCTTTTCGCGGGACTTGCAACGCTTTTCATGCACTTCGTAACAAACTTCAAGATTCCCGTATTCTTAGGATCTTCCTTCGCATTCCTTGGAGGATATGCAGCAGTTAAGGCAGCAGGCGTTGCCATGGGATATTCCGACAGAGTTTCCCTTAACTACGCATGTATCGGAGTTGCCTGCGCAGGACTTGTTTATTTCGTTCTCGCACTTATCTGCAAGGCCTTCGGTTCCAAGAGGGTAATGAGATTCTTCCCTCCTGTAGTAACAGGTCCCATCATTCTGGCCATCGGCCTCATCCTGTCACCTTCAGCCATCAACAACTGCTCCACCAACTGGCCCATCGCCCTGGTTGCCATCGTAGTAGTAATTATCTGCAACATCTGGGGTAAGGGAATGATCAAGATCGTGCCCATCCTCTTAGGTGTAATCGTATCCTATGCGGTTGCAGCAGTTACAGGAAACGTTGATTTTTCAGCAGTAGCTGATGCTCCCTGGATCGGACTTCCCGTCATCTGGGAAAACACAGGACTTTCGATCTTCACTGAGGGAAGTGTTGATGCAGGTCTCTTAATTACAGCAATCATAACCATCGTTCCTATCTCCTTCGCTACAATGATGGAGCACGTTGGCGACATCAGTGCCATCGGAGGAACCGTAGGAAAGAACT
>CAMPCK010000008.1 GCA_946645735.1 uncultured Clostridia bacterium | reverse complement strand
TTTCAGTTTGTCCTTATATTTATTTATCCTGTAACCAGCTCATCATGGAACGGAGTTCCTTGCCAACCTTGTTTTCAAGACGTGCAGCCTGCTGGTTTCTCATGGCCAGGAAGTGAGCCTTGCCGCCTGAGGAGAATTCCTGAATAAATTCAGATGCGAACTTGCCGCTCTGGATGTCGTCTAAGATACCCTTCATGGCCTTTCTTGTCTCATCTGTAACTACCTTAGGTCCGGAGATGTAGTCACCGTATTCAGCAGTGTTGGAGATGGAGTATCTCATCATCTCGAATCCCTTGGCATTGATAAGGTCAACGATGAGCTTCATTTCGTGGATGCACTCGAAGTATGCCATCTCGGGCTCATAGCCTGCGCCAACCAGAGTATCGAAGCCAGCCTGCATGAGGGCGCAAACGCCTCCGCAAAGAACTGCCTGCTCACCGAAGAGGTCAGTTTCAGTCTCTTCCTTGAAGGTGGTCTCAAGGATGCCGGCTCTTCCTGCACCGATTCCTCTTGCATAAGCGAGAGCGTAATCCTTGGCTTTGCCGGAGTAATCCTGGTAAACAGCGATGAGTGAAGGAACGCCCTGTCCCATGGTGTAGGTCTCTCTTACGATGTGGCCGGGGCCCTTGGGAGCTACCATGATAACGTCTACGTTCTTGGGCGGCTGGATCTGCTGATAATGGATATTGAATCCGTGAGCGAACATGAGAACGTTGCCCTCTTCAAGGTTGGGCTCAATGCTCTCTTTATAGATCTTAGCCTGAAGTTCATCCGGTGCAAGCATCATGATGATGTCGCCTGCCTTGGCTGCATCAGCGATATCCATTACTTCGAGACCGGCATTCTTTGCCTTCTGTTCATGGGAAGAACCGGGACGAAGGCCTACTACAACCTTTGCACCGCTCTCGTTAAGGTTCATGGCGTGAGCATGTCCCTGAGAACCGAAACCGATGATTGTGATGGTCTTGCCTGTTAAGATGTCGAAGTTACAATCCTTGTCATAGTATTTGTTTACCATTGTTTTTCCTCCTGAGTAATATTTCAATATGTTTATATAGCTTAATTATATTATGTCAAATGTTCTTCCGGGTACTTCAATTCCTGTAGCACCGGTCCTGCAGATCTCAACCACATCGAATTCGTTCATGATGTCGATGAAGCCTCCGATCTTCTGGGGAGATCCCGTTACCTCTATTACCATGCTCTCCGATGTCAGGTCGACTACGCGGCCTCTGTAGACATTGATGACGGACATGGCTCTCTCTCTGTCCTCACCCTTGGCATTGATCTTTAAGAGAAGAAGTTCTCTGTAAAGGGTGTTTTCGCCGGGAGTGAATACCTTCTTTACCAGTTCAACCTTTTCGACCTGGGCCAGCACCTGATCCATGGCTGAATCTGTAGCCGTGATGATGATGGTGATCCTGGTGAGGCCGGGATAGTTTGAAGGTGACGCGGTTATGGTCTCAATATTGAATCCTCGTCTTCCGAATACAGAAATGATTCTTGCAAGTGCGCCTACCTGGTTGAGGGCGAGGATAACTATGATATGTCTTTTAAGTTCTTCTTTTTTCATAATTTCCTCCTTACTCAACTATCATGTCGTCCACGGTCTTGCCGCCGGGAATCATGGGAAGTACCTTTTCTTCACGGCTGATTACGCACTGGATCCAGACGGGAACGTCGGACTTGACTGCTTCGGATAAAGCGGCCTTAAGCTCATCGATGGTCTCTGCCTTGTAACCTTTGCATCCGAAACCTTCGGCAACCTTGACGAAGTCGGTCTTTCTCTCAAGACAGGTGTTGGAATACCTTCCTCCGTAGAAGGCTGTCTGCCACTGGTAGACCATGCCAAGAACCTGATTGTCCATGAGGACTGTTATGATGGGAAGCTTGTAGGACACTGCCGTGCAGGCTTCGTTCATGTTCATATGGAAAGAACCGTCGCCTGTTATGTGAACAACAGGGGTATCGGGGAATCCCATCTTGGCGCCTATGGCTGCTCCGTAGCCGAAGCCCATGGTGCCTAAGCCCCCTGATGTGAGGAACTTATGAGCCTTTCTGTGCTTGAGATACTGTGCAGCCCACATCTGGTGCTGTCCTACGTCTGTTGCAAAGATGGCGTCTTCACCAACGGCGTCGGATACTGTCTCAAGAATCTCCTGAGGGCTCATGTATCCGGGAATGCCCTGAGTAAGTCTGTGCTTGGTGGTCCAGCCTACTGTTCTCTCATGCCATTCGTCATGCTTGGCTTCCTCCACAAGGGGAAAGAGCTTAGTGAGAAAGTCCTTGATGTCAGCGGTGACTTCCACGTCCACATAGACGTTCTTGTTCATTTCGCTTCTGTCTATATCCACCTGAACGATGGTTGCCTTTCTTGCCCATTTTTCAGGGTTCAGCGCTACTCTGTCGCTGTATCTGGCACCAAGAGATATGACCAGATCCGCCTGGTCCACTGCTCTGTTGGATGCAACAGTTCCGTGCATTCCCACAAGACCCAGGTTAAGGTCATGGTCGCAGCTTACAGCGCCTGCAGCCATAAGGGTGTGGACCATGGGAATGTCAGCCTTGTCTATGAGTTCTTCAAGTTCAGCCGATGCAGAGGATGCGATGAGGCCGCCTCCTACATAGAGCAGGGGCTTTCTTGAATTGTTGATGAGCTTGGCAGCTTCCTGAATACTCTCCTGAGGAATCTCGGGAATGGGGTCCAGGGGAAGGGGAGCCTTGTTGGTGAACTCGGCAACTGCTACGGACACATCCTTGGTGATATCGATAAGGACGGGGCCGCGACGGCCTGATGCTGCAACCTTGAAGGCATCTCTTAATGCCGGCTCAAGATCCTCTATGTGATTGACATAGTAGGTCTGCTTGGTAATGGGAATGGTGATACCCGTAATATATATTTCCTGGAAAGCATCACGTCCGATGAGTTCCGAGTTAACGTTGGAACAGATGCAGACCATGGGTATGCTGTCCATGTATGCTGTTGCGATACCCGTGACCAGGTTGGTGGCTCCGGGACCTGATGTGGAGAAGACCACGCCGGTCTTACCCGTTGCTCTTGCATAACCATCGGCCGCATGGGTCGCGCCCTGCTCGTGAGCACTGATGACATGGGTGATCTTGTCCTGATACCTGTAGAGTTCATCGTATATGTTCAGAGCCGCCCCTCCGGGGTAGCCGAATACCGTGTCGACACCGTGGTCGAGCAGTACTTCACATACGATCTGAGAGCCTGTAAGCTTCATAATTTTATAGTTCCTTTCTTGGAAAACACCTTTTTCCCCATTTTAATTATGGAGTCTTAATATTATATACATTTATGGGTGTCTTTGTCAACAACAAGACCCTTTATTTTTGTGGATTTTGAACAAAAAATATTTTGCAAAATTATATTTTTAACACAAAAAACCACTTTACAAAAATAATAATTTGCACTATTATATTAAAATATGAGGAACTATGCAAATAAATGCATTGCATAAGCCTACAATTAAGCTATAATGCTAGATAGCGAACATTCGGAGGAAGACAAAATGAAGAACTGGACCAAGTACAGCGTCGGTTATTACAAGCCGCCTGTATGCGAACACAAATGGGTATTTAAAGATCACGTGGAGAAGGCTCCCCGCTGGTGCAGCGTGGATTTAAGAGACGGCAATCAGGCCCTGATTGTGCCTATGAGCCTGGAGGAGAAGCTATCCATGTTCAAGGCCCTATGTGATATCGGGTTCAAGGAGATAGAAGTCGGATTCCCGGCAGCGTCTGAAACTGAATTCGAATTCTTAAGAAAACTCATAGACGACAGCCTCATTCCTGACGACGTTACCGTTCAGGTGCTGACCCAGTCAAGAGAACATATAATAAGGAAGACTTTTGATTCTCTGGTTGGAGCCAAGAAGGCAGTTGTACATCTTTACAACTCCACATCCTTTGCCCAGAGACAGCAGGTCTTCAGAATGGAAAAGGATGAGATAAAGAAGATCGCAACAGACGGAGCCGAGCTCATAAAAGAGATCGCAAAGGAGTATCCTGACACGGAATTCCAGTACGAATATTCTCCTGAGAGCTTCACGGGAACAGAACCTGAATTCGCTCTTGAGGTGTGTAACGCAGTAATCGACATCTGGGAACCTACGCCCGAAAACAAGGTCATAATCAATCTGCCGGCAACGGTTGAGATGTCCATGCCTCATGTCTTTGCAGACCAAATAGAATATATGTGCGAGAACTTCCACTCAAGGGAAAACGTAGTCGTATCCCTTCACCCTCATAACGACAGGGGAACAGGAGTTGCAGACGCAGAGCTGGGACTTCTTGCGGGAGCCGATCGTATCGAAGGGACCCTCTTCGGTAACGGCGAGAGAACCGGAAACGTCGATATCGTGACCCTCGCCATGAACATGTTTACTCACGGAGTGGATCCGGGACTTGACTTCAGCAATATGCCTGCATGTGTCGAGATGTATGAGAAATACACAGGAATGGTGGTCGAGCCGAGACATCCCTACAGCGGATCTCTCGTATTCGCAGCCTTCTCAGGTTCTCACCAGGATGCCATCGCCAAGGGTATGAAGTGGAGAGAGGAGACGGATCCTTCACGCTGGACGGTTCCTTATCTTCCCATCGATCCCCATGATGTGGGAAGAGAATATGATGCAGACGTAATCAGAATCAACTCTCAGTCCGGAAAGGGCGGAGTAGCATATATAATAGAAAGAGACTTTGGCTACGTGATACCAAAGGCCATGAGAGCGGAAGTCGGATACATGATGAAGGATATCTCAGACAAAGCTCACGAAGAACTGAAACCGGACGAGATCTTCGACGTATTCGAAAAGAAGTACATCAACTACTTCAAGCCTCTGGACATTACGGAAGCCTACTTCAGCCACTTCTCATCCACCAAGACCGAGTCTGAGGATGGCTTCGCAGTCCACATGAAGGTTGTAATAGACGGCGGAGAGCCCAGAGAATATGACGGAAGAGGTAACGGCCGTCTGGACGCTGTGGCAAACGCCCTTAAGAAGACGGATTACAAGTTCAACTATAAATTCGTAACCTATTCAGAGCACGCCATTTCAGGAGATTCCAACTCCAAGGCTGCAGCCTACATCTGCATTGAAGATGAAGTGGGCAGACAGTTCTGGGGAGTGGGAACCCAGGCGGATATCATCCTCGCCTCAGTTAACGCTCTTGTAAGTGCCCTTAACAGAATGAACGACGTAAACCATTTCATAAAATAGGAGGTAAGCTCATGGGAATGACCATGACTCAGAAAATCTTAGCTGCCCATGCCGGACTCGATCACGTTGAGGCCGGACAGCTTATCACAGCCAGGCTGGACCTGGTTCTTGCAAACGACATTACAGGTCCCGTTTCAATAAACGAGTTTGAAAAGGCAGGCTTCGGCAAGGTCTTCGACAAATCGAAGATCGCCCTTGTCATGGACCACTTCGTGCCAAACAAGGACATCAAATCCGCAGAACAGTGCAAAAAATGCCGTACCTTCGCAAGGCGTTTCGACATAGACAACTTCTTTGACGTGGGAGAGATGGGAATCGAACATTCTCTGCTTCCCGAAAAAGGCCTGGTAGCTTCAGGTGAAGCTGTGATCGGAGCCGATTCACACACCTGTACCTATGGAGCTCTCGGGGCCTTTTCCACAGGAGTTGGTTCCACAGACCTTACATCTGGAATGGCAACGGGCCAGACCTGGTTCAAGGTGCCTTCCGCCCTTAAGTTCAACCTTACGGGAGAACTTCAAAAGAACGTAAGCGGAAAGGATGTTATCCTTCACATAATCGGCATGATCGGAGTTGACGGAGCCCTCTATAAATCCATGGAGTTCACAGGCCCCGGTGTTGCATCCTTAAGCATGGACGACCGCTTCTGCATCTGTAACATGGCCATCGAAGCCGGCGGAAAAAACGGAATCTTCCCCGTGGACGACAAGACCATAGAATACATGAAGGGAAGAGTTGACAGAGAATACAAGGTGTACACTGCAGACGAAGATGCCGAGTACGATGAGGTATACGAGATCAACTTAAGCGAGATCAGACCTACGGTTTCCTTCCCTCATCTTCCTGAAAACACCAAAACCATCGATGAAGTAAAGGCCATGGAGCCCGTTGAGATCGATCAGGTGGTTATCGGATCATGCACCAACGGCAGACTTTCCGACATGAAGACAGCAGCGGATATCTTAAGAGGAAAACACGTGGCCAGGGGCCTGAGAGTAATCATCATCCCCGCTACCCAGGCCATATACAAGGAGTGCATAAAGCTCGGATATATCGAAGACTTTATCGATGCGGGATGTGTAGTATCAACTCCCACCTGCGGACCCTGCCTTGGAGGCTACATGGGTATCCTTGCTGAAGGCGAGAGGGCAGTTGCCACCACCAACAGAAACTTTGTAGGAAGAATGGGACACGTTAAATCAGAAGTTTATCTGGCATCTCCTGCAGTAGCTGCAGCGTCTGCTCTGGCAGGCAGGATAGCAGGACCGGATGAGATATAAGGGGGCCGAAATGAAAGCACACGGAAAAGTACATAAATATGGAAATAACGTCGATACAGACGTAATTATCCCTGCCCGTCACCTTAACACCCAGGACCACAAGGAACTGGCTTCCCACTGCATGGAAGATATCGATAAGGACTTCATAAACAAGGTCCAGCAGGGTGACATCATGGTAGCAGGAGACAACTTCGGCTGCGGATCATCCAGAGAGCACGCTCCCATAGCCATCAAGGCATCAGGAATCGACTGCGTCATAGCCAACACCTTTGCGAGGATTTTTTACAGAAATTCCATCAATATCGGCCTTCCCATCATGGAGTGCCCCGAGGCATCCGAAAAGATCGATGCAGGCGACGAGGTGGAAGTGGATTTTGACTCAGGAATCATCAGGAATCTGACCAAGGGTGAGGAGTATCAGGCTCATCCCTTCCCGGAATCCATTCAGAAGATCATAAAAGCAGGCGGACTGCTCAACAGCATCGCAGAGGAGAGCAAATAAATGGGATACAGGATAACAGTTTTAGCCGGAGACGGCATAGGTCCTGAGGTGGTCAGGGAGACCCTGAAGGTCCTGGACAAAACAGGAAAAAAATTCGGAAAAGAATTTGAATATGAACACTGTCTTATAGGCGGAGCGGCAATTGACGCCACAGGAGAGTGCCTGCCGAAGGTAACAGTGGAGAAGGCTCTCAGTTCTGACGCAGTGCTTCTCGGAGCAGTAGGCGGCCCCAAGTGGGACAGCCAGCCTGCATCCAACAGGCCCGAGAAGGCCCTTCTCGGAATAAGAAAGGCTCTTAACCTCTACGCTAATCTGAGACCCGCCGTGGTTTTCGATGAACTTAAGGACGCATCTCCCTTAAAGAGCGAGATCCTTAAGGGCGGCCTCGATATATTAATAGTAAGGGAACTCACGGGAGGCATATACTTCGGAGAGCATGCCTTAAAGCCTGAGACAGATCCTGAAATCGGAGAAGTTGCATATGACGTTGAGGAATATTCCCAGATGGAGATAAGAAGAATCGCAAGAGTTGCTTTTGATCTCGCCATGAAGAGGGGAAAGAAAGTCACCTCTGTGGACAAGGCCAATGTCCTTGAGAGCTCCAGACTCTGGAGAAGGACTGTGGCAGAAGTTGCCATGGAATACCCTGAGGTTGAACTTGACAATCTCTATGTGGATAACGCTGCCATGCAGCTGGTGAGAGCGCCCAAGCAGTTCGACGTAATTCTCACATCAAATATCTTTGGAGACATTCTGTCCGATGAAGCAAGCCAGATCACAGGCTCCATCGGAATGCTCCCTTCTGCAAGCCTTACGGAAGGAAACTTCGGAATGTATGAACCCGTACACGGTTCCGCTCCCGACATTGCAGGCTCAGGAAAGGCCAACCCCATTGCAACGATCCTTTCTGCAGCCATGATGCTGAGATACAGTCTGGGCCTTTCGGAGGAAGCCGATGCCATTGAGAATGCTGTAAACGAATTCCTTAAAGCAGGATACAGGACAGCAGACCTTCAGGCAGGGCCTGACCAGAAGGTGGTTTCAACTGAAGAAGCAGGGGAAATCATTGCTTCATATATAATAGTAAATAATTTTAATTAACATATTGGAGGAAAACACTAATGGAAATCAAAGTAACCAAAACCGCTAACCCTAAGCCCATCCCTCAGGATGAATCAACCCTGGGATTCGGACTTAAATTCTCTGACCACATGTTCCTGATGGACTGGGACGAAGGAGAAGGCTGGCATGATGCCAGAATCGTTCCTTACGGACCTCTGGAAATCGACCCTGCCTCAACAGTCCTTCACTATGCATTGGAGATCTTTGAGGGACTCAAGGCCTACAGAACTGCAGAAGGTAAGATCCAGCTCTTCAGACCCATTGAGAACGCCAGAAGAATGAACAGATCCGCTGCCAGATTTTCCATGCCTGACATTCCCGAAGAGGATTTCGTAGAGGCGGTAAAGGCTCTCGTGGAAGTTGACAGCGAGTGGGTACCTCATGGTTTTGGTACTTCCTTATATATCCGGCCTTTCTACTTTGCAGATCAGGTGGACCTGGCTCTTCATAAGGTTAAACACTACAGATTCGTTATCATCGTTTCACCTTCAGGCAGCTATTATGCAGAAGGCCTGAACCCCGTAAGCATCATGATCGAGGACGAGGACGTAAGAGCGGTAAGAGGCGGCACGGGATTCACCAAGTGCGGCGGAAACTACGCTGCTTCCCAGAGAGCCGGCGACAGAGCCATGGCAAAGGGATATTCTCAGGTACTGTGGCTTGACGGCGTAGAGAGAAAATACGTTGAAGAAGTAGGCGCCATGAACATCATGTTCAAGATCGACGGGGTCGTAGTTACACCAAGCATTGCTGAAGGATCCATCCTTCCCGGCATCACCAGAAAGAGCATTCTGGAATACTTAAGAGCAAAAGGCATTCCCTGCGAAGAGAGAAAGATCAGCGCTGAGGAACTTATGGAAGCAGCCAGGACCGGTAAACTGGAGGAAGCCTTCGGATGCGGAACTGCCGCAGTCATCTCCCCCGTTGGCACTCTTGCCTTCAAGGAAGAGGTATATGAGATAAACGGCGGAAAGATCGGCGAGACTTCCCAGTGGCTCTATGATACGCTTACCGGCATCCAGTGGGGAAAGATAGAAGACGAAATGGGCTGGGTAGTCCCGGTAAAATAAAGCAAAAGAAAGGTTAGACATGTCATACGAAATGCTGAGCCTCGAGAGATTTGAAGAGGCCAGTGAAGAAGTAAAAAAGGTAACCCTGGAGACCAAGCTTGTTTACAGTGACTACTTAAGCAAGCAGACCGGGAACAAGGTCTATCTCAAGCCTGAGAACATGCAGAGAACCGGGGCATATAAGCTGAGAGGCGCATATTATAAGATCAGCACCCTTTCAAAAGAAGAGCGTAAGAAAGGTCTCATCACAGCTTCTGCCGGAAACCATGCCCAGGGAGTAGCTTACGCTGCCCAGGCCTATGGGGTTAAGGCAGTGATTGTAATGCCCACAACAACACCCCTCATCAAGGTAAACCGCACCAAGGGATACGGCGCTGAAGTAATACTTTACGGAGACGTTTACGATGAAGCCTGTGAATATGCCCTTAAACTGGCTGAAGAAAAGGGCTACACCTTCGTTCATCCCTTCGATGATCCGGCAGTTGCCACAGGACAGGGAACCATCGCCATGGAGATCTTTAAGGATCTCCCTCTTGTGGACTATATCCTCGTACCTGTCGGAGGCGGCGGACTTGCAACGGGAGTATCCACCCTTGCCAAGCAGCTCAATCCCAAGATCAAGGTTATCGGTGTAGAACCTGCAGGGGCAGCCTGTCTCAAGGCATCTCTTGAAGCAGGTGAAGTGGTGACCCTTCCCACAGCCAATACTATCGCTGACGGAACTGCTGTCAAGACCCCAGGCACCAAGATCTTCCCCTATCTTCAGAAGAATCTTGACGATATAATCACCATTGATGATGAGGAACTCGTCATGAGCTATCTCGACATCGTAGAGAATCATAAGATGGTTGTTGAGAACTCCGGCCTTCTTGCAGTGGCTGCTGTCAAGCACCTGGATGTTACGGACAAGAGGATAGTTGCCATTCTTTCCGGAGGAAACATGGATGTCATCACCATGAGCTCCGTCATCCGTCAGGGACTGATTATGAGAGACAGGGTATTCACCGTATCCGTACTTCTTCCCGATAAGCCGGGCGAACTCAACAAGGTTGCATCCATTATAGCTGAAGAAAACGGAAACGTTATTAAGCTTGAACACAACCAGTTCGTATCCATCAACAGAAACGTTGCGGTTGAACTGAAGGTGACCATAGAAGCCTTCGGAACTGATCACAAGAACAAGATCATGGACGCTCTGGCATCAAAGGGCTATGAGCCGAAGATCACGGTGACAAACGTATAAAGATCTGAATAAAGATAACAGCGGTCTCAGGACCGCTGTTTTTGCATAAAAAAGAGCCTTCATAAGAAGGCTTTCAAATAGCAATTACTAGATGTATTTAAGCTTGGCATTAATCGGAGCACTGATGGTTTCGGTTTTCTTTTTGGGCTTTTGTCCGATATATTTGCTTACCCCCATTGCATATGCGAAATCCGCAGGGCTTTCGATGTAGCTTTCATTGTTTTCTTTTCCGGGTATGCCCATGGCATACAGGAAATCGTTAACGCTGTTCTTATCTTTATTTTCTTTTCTTTTAATATTATTCATGATGCACTCCCCGATTATTATCGAATGATCAACAGGTTATTATGCTCTGACAGGTACGAGTTTGATATTGCTTTCGTTCTTTCTGTCAAGAGAAACGTTGCGGAAATATACCGCAAGATTAAGAAGGACTATTGCAAGATTGATCAGATATACGATTAGTACATAGTTGATGCTTCCGCTGATGATCTTGGCTGCGATACCTCCAAGGTATCCGGTGATGATCAGGAGCAGGAAGGGAAGGCTTGTTCCCTTGGCGGTTCTTGCCTTATAAGCTTTCATCATGTTTATAGGCCATGAAAGACCGAAGCATACGAGCATTAACGTTTCAAATAATGAGCCCATTTGATTTACCTCTTTTCAAATAATTGCTATGGCGTTTGCTTGTTTAATTGACCTTATGATAAACCTGTGAGAGAAAAAATCAATTTTTAAAAAGAATAATAAAAAATTTCCTTGCTTTCGCACTTTTTTTACTTATTAAAGCCCATAAGAAAGCTTTTTTAAGATATAATTGCAATAACATAATCGACATATATCTAAAGGTGATATAAGTGAAAAAAGGAAGATTCACGTTAAAACGATATAATTTTGCGGTACAGCTGAT
>CAMPCK010000007.1 GCA_946645735.1 uncultured Clostridia bacterium | reverse complement strand
TTTTATATTTTTTCTAAGGATCAGCCAAGCCAATCTTAACCGATATTATTGTATCCCAAAACATGTCAAATTACAACAGGAATTCCTTAATGAGAAGCTCAATATCCATGGGAAGCAAAGGCCTGTTTTTTGTCTCGAAAGTGAGTATCAGATTTTTTCCCTGAATGATGCCGTTCCGCTCATAAGCGTGGATCTTGTCCACGTTGGAATCAGCATAGAGAGGATCGTCCATCATGCCGCAGTGCTCATGATAAAAAACCTTCCTGAGCCTCACATTGAGAAGCGTGAAATCCGGATATACAAAACCGTAGCCCTCCAGATAGAGCGGGCACTCATACTTGCTGGGGATCCCAAACTCATTATATTTATCCGAGATCATCATCTCCGACTTGGACCTGACCCTGAGCCCGCTGGAATTATATATCTCAGGATACCCCGGATCAAAACCCAGCCCCTTATAGGGCTGACTGAGCCACTGCCTGACAAACTCATCATCAGGAACCATTACAGGGGTGATGAGGGCTTGCCTGCACGGGTTAAGCTGACCGAACAGATCCTCTCCGATTCCTTTCTCATACTTCTTAATCATGACATTAAGGGTTTTCAATTCATCTCTTGATCTCTCCAAAAGCCTGATATCGTAATCCTTTTGCGCGAGCTTTTCCGCCAGCTGACGGTTCTCCGATGCTATATATCTTCCCCTTGTATCCCCCGGGGCAAATTTATGGTAGTACTGAGGTACTCCCCTGCACTTGTTGATTCTCAGACTTCCTTCCGGCACATTTGCCAGCGCCTTTTCGAGCAAATCAATTCTTTCCTCTAATACAAGCGCTCTTCGTTTCATATTATTAAGCGACAGCCTCATAATCTTCCTCCTTCTTCTGTATTTTTCACAATGTGACCCGCCAACTCAGCTTATTCTTATTCAGCGGGTGTAAATACCTCCCTGCTGACGCGCTATGTTCAAATAATTTATTCCAGCGTGTGCAAATAACCCCTTGCTGACGCGCTACGCTCTAATAATTTGATTCAGCGGGTGCAAAATACTTATAAATGACACGCTGATTTGAGATTGTTTATTATAGCGTGTCATTATTTCTACCAAAGCACACGCTGAAATAAGAATCTCTGATACAGCTGGTCACAAGCCCACTTCCAATACACGCCAGAAGCAAATTTTTTGCATTAGCGTGTCAGGCACCACATTCTCATACGCGCCAAAATAATTATTTTAAGTTTCGCGTGTCAAGATGACCACGTAGCTGGGTAAACTCTTCACTAATTCATGTCCGCCACCCCCTTTTGCAAAAAAATGGCCCATAATCGTATACAATTTATTCCAAAAACGACGAAGGCCCCGGGCAAATTGCCCAAGGCTCTTCGATTTATTCATATTTACTTCGTATTATAGCTCACTCCGCACCCAAGCGCAAGCGAAACCCCTCACCTATGCCAGGAACTGCTGTACCAGGCGCTTTACGTCGCCGCCGTCGGCTACGCCTTTTACTTTGCCCATGACAGGGCCCATGAGTTTGCCCATGAGCTTGGGGCCGTCTCCCTTGGAAATTCCAAGACCGCCGGCGATCTCTTCGATTACTTTAAGAAGTTCCTCTTCGCTCATCTTTGCGGGGAGGTACTTCTCCAGGATCTCGATTTCCTTGTTGTACTGCTCGAGAAGGTCTGTTCTTCCTGCCTTCTCGAAGTCTCCGAGGGCGTCTTTTCTCATCTTGACCTGCTTGGAAAGAATGGCGATGATGCCCTGATCGTCGAGTTCTTCTCCTCTGTGGTCTATCTCATACTGCTTAACTGCTGCTCTTGCAAAGCTGATGGTGTTCTTTGCAGCCTCGTCGTGGGCCTTCATGGCAGCCTTGAAGTCTTCCATCAATTGTTCCTTGATTGTCATTTCCTTCTCCTTTCCCGCCGGGTCCGCCGGAACTGCCCGCCTGCGGTGTCCAAGATTATCAAAAAGGGTCCCTCATGCAAGGGACCCTTCGGATGATCATTTTATTAGAGGTGAATGTTATAGATATGGGATGGCTTTGCCATTCCGTCAACTGTTCTGTGACTTTCTCATGATCACCTTGAAAAAATTTAATTAATTAAAATTTTCTGGCTTTCTTTCTTGCAGCCTCGGATTTCTTCTTCTTCTTTACGCTGGGTTTCTCGTAGTGCTCTCTCTTTCTGAGTTCGCTCATGACGCCGTCTCTGGCACATGATCTCTTGAATCTCTTAAGAGCGGATTCCAAGCTTTCGCCTTCTCTAACGATTACTGTTGCCATATCTGATTCACCTCCTTGCTGTTGTGTAATAGCTATAGAACAGTTTTATCTACAACGCAAGTATTATACTATTATTTTCTGAAAGATGCAAGCAAAAAATTTGCTGCCCGGACTCCCGCCTTAAATCAGCCCGGCGGCCAGGACATTTTGCGCTTGCCAAGGATGTGGAAATGCAGGTGCTTTACGGTCTGGAAAGCATCCTCTCCGTTGTTGGAAACCACTCTGTAGCCGTTCTCAAGCCCCAGGTCGCGGGCGATATCCTGGATCTTCAGGAACATGCGTCCGATAAGAGCAGCGTCCTCGGGTTTGATATCATCGATGCACTCGATATGCTTCTTGGGAATGAGCAGCACGTGAACAGGTGCCTGAGGCTCCGCATCCTTGAAGCAGAACATCTCATCATCTTCATACACTACGCTTGTAGGTATCTCGTGATTTGCCAGCATGCAAAAAATACAGTCTGCCATGATATATCTCCTTTCGCTTGTTTTTATATTATTTCTGCCGTCATGCCGTCCAGATAAGGATCTCCCATGACAACAGTCCTGAACTCATTGAGAAGCTCCCCGGAGCCTTCGGGAACATCCGCGTAGATCCTCACGTAATTCTCCGTGAATCCGGTAAGCTTTCCGTCCTCTGTTAGCTCTTCGAAAAGCACCCTTCTCTTCCTTCCCTTCTCCTCTGCAAAGAATTCAAGAGCGGCCTTTTCTCCGGCAACGATCAGCCTGTCACTTCTGATGTTTTTTATCTCTCCCGGCACCTGATCCTTCATGGATTCAGCCTTGGTACCCTTTCTTTTGGAATACTTGAAGGCATGGACCTTGAGGAATCCTGCTTCACGCACCATGTCGAGAGAATCTCTGAAGTCCTCCTCCGTCTCCCCGGGGAAGCCTACAATTATGTCCGTGGTGATTCCGTAGCCCGGGTCGTGTTCTCTCAGAACCTTCACGATATCGAGATATTCTTTTCTCGTATAGTGCCTGTTCATGGCCCTGATGACATTATCGGACCCCGACTGGATGCTCAGGTGAAGATGGGGACAGAGCTTGGGATACTTCATGAGCCTTCCCACATATTCAGCGTTAACCACCGTGGGCTCCAGAGAACTCAGGCGTATCCTGAAGTCTCCGGGAAGGCTGTCGATACCCTTTATTATGGACTCTATGCCCTCTTCGCGGGTCCCGTACTTTTCCCTGAATCCCTCTTCAGTTCCGTAGAGGGCCGTGTTGATGCCCGTGAGAACTATCTCCTTGAAGCCGCGGGAAATGAGTGCCCTTGCCTCCTCGATGACCTCCTCGGGGTCACGGGAGCGGACCTTTCCTCTGGCAAAGGGAATGAGGCAGTAGGAACAGAACCGGTTGCACCCCTCCTGGATTTTGATGAAGGCCCTGGTCCTTCCCTCCATGGACATAATGATTCCGCGGTCGGTGTACTCCGAAAGGTCTTCATAGGGCAGGACATTGTAGATTCTTTCCTTCTTTTCAAGTGCTTCCCTGACCAGGTCTATGAGATGAGGCTTGTCCCCGTTACCCGTTACGATGTCCACCTCAGGCATGGCCCAGAGATCCTCGGGCTTCACCTGGGAGTAGCATCCCGTAACGGCGATGACCGCCTCAGGATTCATGCGCCTGGCCTTTCTTATGAACTGCCTGGATTTCCTGTCAGCGAGGTTCGTGACCGTACAGGTGTTTATGATATAGCAGTCGGCCTTCTCATCCTCCCCCACAATATCAAAGCCCGCCTGGCGGAACTGCTCCGTCATGGCCTGGGTCTCATACTGATTAACTTTGCATCCTAATGTGTGAAAAGCTGTTTTCATGATATTTATTTTATCATAAGGAAACCTTTAAAACAAATATTTAATTAGGATACAAAAAAGCCCTTGCAGGACAAGGGTTTTTTGCGTAAGGTGTGTGTATGTTATGAAAAAATGACTCTCACATTGGTCAGGTGTGAATTAATGACCAAGAAGGCTTATAAGTTTTGGTTAGCCATCGCTAACTGATGTACTTAATATATACCACTTTCTGACCTTTGTCAATAGGTTTTTCGAAAAAAGTTAGCAATTGCTAACTATTTTTTGAATAAAGAAAAAGAGCTGTTTTCACAGCTCCAGTTCGTACATTATCATGGAGAGTGCGGCCATGCCGGCGGTCTCCGTTCTTAATATGGTTTTGCCCAGGGTCACGGCGCAGGCCTTCCTGTCAAACCTGTCCAGGATCGTCTCCACCTCGTCCTCTTCAAAGCCCCCTTCGGGCCCAATTACAAGAGCGATCTCGCTTCCCTTTCCAAGGTGAGAATCAGCTCCCTTCAGGGCGTCCTTTATGGTGTAACCCTTTTCATTCTCATAGGCTACGAGGATCAGGTCATAGTTCTTATCGCTCATTTCCTCAAGCATGTCCTTAAAGGTCATTGCGGAAGATACCTCGGGAATGATGCCCCGCTTGCACTGCTTGACAGCTTCATCAGCGATTTTCTGAAGCCTGTCCCGCTTCTTTCCGAAGTTTCCCTTGTCGGACACAACGGTCCTTGCCATGAATACGGGAACGATGCGCCTCACTCCCAGCTCCACGGTTTTCTGCACCACGGTCTCTAGCTTCGGCCCCTTGGGAACTCCCTGGTAAAGGGTGACTAAGGTATCGGGCTCCTGGCTGAACTCATGGCGGTCAGTGATCCTGAGGATCACCTCCGTATCGGAGATTTCATCTATCACCGTCTCATACTCCCAGGCTTCCTTGTCGCTTATGACGACCTCGTCTCCCTTCCTTGCCCTGAGTACCTTTAGGAGGTGCTTCCTGTCATCCGGGGAACTTAAGTATATTTTGTTTTCGAAAATGTCTTCCTTATCGACAAAAAACTTTATCATGATCTTATGATGCTATTACAGCTCTCCACATGCCGTCCCGGCAGACTTCTTCAATTGTGAAGCCGCAGGCACGGATTGCAGCCACAACTTCTTCTTCCTTCTCGTCAATTATTCCGGAACTGATATATTTTGCACCGGGCTTCATATGGGCTCTCACATCGGGAGAAAGCATCTTCACCAGGTCCGCCATAAGGTTGGCCACAACGATGTCAGCCTTGTAGTCCACGCCCTTTGTAAGGTCTCCCTCGATGACTCTTACCTTTTCACTGCACTCGTTAAGAGCCAGGTTTTCCCTGGACACCTCAACTGCCACGGGGTCTATCTCAATTCCGAGGACTTCCCCTGCTCCCAGAAGGTCAGCAGCGATGGAAAGAATTCCTGATCCGCAGCCCACGTCAAGGACGGAGTCCCCGGGCTTCATATACTTTTCCATGGCCTTTAAGCAAAGGGATGTGGTCTCATGCGTTCCCGTTCCGAAGGCCATGCCGGGATCGATTTTGAGGATTCTGACTCCGGCTTCCTTCTCTTCGTCGGACAATTCATACTCTTCCCAGGTGGGGCACACCATGATCTTTTCGCTTACCTTTGCGGGCTTGAAGAATTCCTTCCAGTTGTCCTTCCACTCGGAATCGTCGTGAAGGGTCGTGGTAATGGTGAGAGGTCCGAAATCGGCGCCCTCTCCGTATTCTCCGTTCATCATAGCCTGTCTGAGGCTGTCGATGGCAAGATCCACTTCCTGGGCCATGTGATAGCCGTTTCCCGTCTCCTCCCCGTCAAAATACAGGGTGACGGTGGGTTCTTCATCTGCCATTTTAAGGACTTCATCACCGATGTAGTCCCAGTCGTAGTCATGTTTTTTGTTCATGAGGTCCTGAAGGTCCATGGGGTCGTTCACCACCATGTCCGTAAGGCCCATTTCCATGAGAGCTGCCTGAACAGGTTCCAGGCCCTCTCTGTTTGTATGTATTATTAACTCGAGATATTTCATTATTACTCCTGATTTTGTCAGATTATCTGTATCGAAAATCTGACGAGATAGTTTGAATAGCCCTTTGCGGAGAGGTCATCCCAGATGACGTCCTCGTAGAACTTGTCTCCCAGCTTAAGCCCCCGGGAGGAGGCATAGTCAAGAAGCTTCATGAGGCACTCCCCCACGTTTCTGTAGCCCTCGTCATCGTAGATGGCAAGAAACTTTCCGCCGTAATCCATTACGGTCTCATCCCTTCTTGCAGGTGACGAACTGATCTTCTCCGCTTCCGGAAGAGTCAGCACCGTATAGAAATGGTCATAGAGATATTCTATGCCTTCATCAGTTCTTTTTACGGAATCCCTTGGTATGGTCGCACCGTCGGGATAGCAGCTCATGAGCCCCAGGCTCTTAAGATATCTGAAGTGATCGCCGATGGCCTCGTTGGCCGTTCTTTCATCCTTAAAGCCGCTGTAGTCCGTCATGACCATGACTTCGTCGGGAAGCTCCAGGGTCACGATTTCTTTAACGGCAGGCTTTCCGTCAGAGCTTTTGAGAGCGATGCCCTCTTCGGTGGTTTTGATCTTTCTTTCCATATACTCCCTGGACCACCTTAAGCGCTCTATCATTTCCTCGATTTCAGCGCTCTTGGATCTTAAGAGTTCCACCAGGTCCTCCGGGGAATGCCTGTCGATCTGGCTTTTGATATCCTTAATGGAAAGCCCCATTTCCCGCAGCATGAGAATTATTGAAAAGGCCTCCAGCTGGTTATAGCTGTAGTATCTGTAGCCCTTTTCATCGGTAATCTCAGGCCTGAATATCCCCATGTCATCATAATGAAACATGGTCTGCTTCTTCACCCCGAAGAGCTTCGCAAATTCGCCGGTTGTAAGGTATTCCTTGTTCTTTTTCATTATTTTGCCCAGTTTCCTACGCGGGATACGGCCTTGGCCCAGCCTTTTAAGAGTTCCTCGCGCTTATCATCCTCCATGTCAGGCGTGAAGGTCCTCTCCACCTGCCAGTTATCGAGGATATCCTGCTGGGATTCCCAGTAACCCGTGGCAAGACCCGCCAGATATGCGGCGCCGAGGGATGTGGTCTCGATGCAGGAAGGTCTCACTACAGGGCAGTTCAGGATGTCTGACTGGAACTGCATGAGGAAGTTATTTGCGCAGGCTCCGCCATCAACTCTTAAGGTGCTTAAGCCTGTTGATCCGCTGTTTTCATTATCAGTCTCCTTGAGATCCGCATTCATGGCATCAATGAGATCCTTTACCTGATATGCCAGGGATTCAAGGGTGGCTCTCACCAGATGGTTCTTTCCTGCACCCCTGGTGATTCCGAAGATGGCTCCTCTTGCATATGGATCCCAGTAGGGAGCGCCTAAGCCTGTAAAGGCGGGAACCACATAGAGTCCGCCGCTGTCGGGAACAGAAAGTGCCATCTGTTCAGACTGAGGAGAGTTCTCAAGGATGTTCACCTCGTCTCTCAGCCACTGGATGGCTGCTCCGCATACGAAGACGGAACCTTCAAGGGCGTAGTTCACCTTGCCGTCCAGTCCCCAGGCTACGGTGGTCACGAGTCCGTGGCTGCTTAAGATGGGCTTTTCACCGATATTCATGAGAAGGAAGGCTCCTGTTCCGTAGGTGTTTTTTGCTTCTCCTTCCTTAAAGCAGGTCTGGCCGAAAAGTGCCGACTGCTGGTCTCCGCAGGCGCCGGCGATCCTGATGGGGCCTCCGAAGATATTGGCTGTGGTTTCCCCGTAGATATGTGCTGAAGGCATGGGTTCGGGAAGCATGCACTTGGGAATGTTGAGTATCTCAAGGATTTCATCATCCCACTCAAGGGTGTTTATGTTGAACATCATGGTGCGGCTCGCGTTGGAGTAGTCCGTAACGTGGACCTTTCCTCCCGTGAGCTTCCAGATGAGCCAGGTCTCAATGGTTCCGAAGAGGAGTTCACCCTTCTCGGCTCTTTCCCTTGCGCCTTCCACGTTTTCAAGGATCCATCTGAGTTTGGTCCCTGAGAAGTAGGGGTCTATGAGAAGGCCGGTTTTTTCTCTGATCATATCGGAATAGCCCTTATCTCTCAGACCGTCGCAGTATTCAGCAGTCCTTCTGCACTGCCATACGATGGCGTTATACACGGGCTCTCCTGTATTCTTATCCCATACTATGGTGGTCTCACGCTGGTCTGTGATACCTATTGAATCTATGTCCTCAAAGGTAAGCCCCGCTCTCAGAAGAGCTTCCTGAGCTACACCCATCTGAGTTGACCAGATCTCAACAGCATCGTGCTCCACCCAGCCTTCCTTGGGAAATATCTGAGTGAACTCCTTCTGAGCCACTGATATCATATTTCCCTTTTTATCGTAGATAATGGTGCGGGCGGAGGTGGTGCCCTCATCAAGAGTCATGATGTACTTTGACATGGTTAAATCTCCTTTTATACAAAAATACTCAGTATCTGATTGCTTACGTTAAAGCCCTTAAGGGTGAGACGCAAAAAATCCTCGTCCTCTTCAGCGTATCCCGAGTCTATGAAGGCCTTGAACTGAAGATGTGCCAGGTCTCCGCAGAACTCCCAGAAGTCCTGTCCGAAGCGGTCCATGAATTCTCCCTTGTCTATTCCCCTTGAAAGTCTCAGGGCGGTGATGACGAACTCCGTCATATCATCCGCATAGCCGTTGGGCTCCATCATCTCGCATTTAAGAGGATCCCTGATATATCCGTCAAGATCCGGCAGGTGATAGAATCTCTGTCCCTGGCCTGTCACCAGATCCGTCATGTATGAATGGGCCCCCGGACCGAAACCTGCATAATCATCAAGGTTCCAGTATTTCAGGTTGTGCCTTGATTCGAAGCCGGGCTTTGCAAAGTTGGATATCTCATAGTGCTCATATCCCGCTTCCTTAAGAAGCTCCACAGCCTTCTCATACATCTGACGGTCCTCTTCGGGATCAATTTCCTTCATCTTTCCTTCCTGAAGGAGCCTGGTGAAAACCGTGCCCTCCATGAATTCAAGAGAATAGAGACTGATATGCTCAGGGGAAAGTTCCAGAGTCTTCTTAAGAGACTCCTCCCAGGATTCCATGGTCTGCCCTTCTATTCCGAAGATCAGGTCGATGCTGATGTTGCTGAAGCCTGCCTCCCTCGCATCATTAAAGGCCTTAAGGGAATCCTCTGCCTTATGGGTACGTCCCAGCTTCTTCAGGGTCTCATCCCTGAAACTCTGGACACCGAGGCTCAGGCGGTTCACTCCCATGGATCTGAAGCCCTTGAGAGAATCCCTGTCCACGGTTCCGGGATTGGCTTCAAGGGTCACTTCCCTTGAATCATCACGGCCAAAGGTGTCGTCGCAGGCCTTGATGATCTCCTTGATCCTTATGGGTTCCATAAGGCTCGGGGTACCTCCTCCGAAATATATGGAGTCGGGAGCTTCCTTGATATATATATGCTCCGCGCTCTCATCATTTCTGAAGAATCTTCCGAAGCGCCTGATCTCACGGGTTACAGCATCCGTGTATTTTTCTTTTATTTCCTTATCCCTTAAGAGCACAGAATAAAAGTCGCAGTAGGGACATTTACTCTTGCAGAAAGGGATGTGAACATATACTCCAAAACTCATCTTATTTATTGTCGTCGTACTTGAGAACGGCGGTGAAGGCTTCCTGAGGAACCTCAACGGTGCCGAACTGTCTCATACGCTTCTTTCCTTCCTTCTGCTTCTCAAGAAGCTTCTTCTTACGTGAAATATCTCCGCCGTAGCACTTGGCGATAACGTCCTTTCTGTAGGCCTTTACGGTCTCACGGGCGATTATCTTCTGGCCGATGGCCGCCTGGATGGGAACCTCGAACTGATGCATGGGAATGATTTCCTTGAGCTTCTCGCAGACGAATCTTCCCCTCTGATAAGCGTTGGATTCGTGGACGATCATGCTGAAGGCATCCACAAGCTCGCGGTTAAGCATGATATCCAGCTTCACAAGGCTGCTCTTCTCGTACCTGTCAAGTTCATACTCAAGGGAGCCGTAGCCTCTTGTCTTGGACTTCAAGGCATCGAAGAAGTCATAGATTACTTCATTAAGAGGCATGTCGTAGTGAAGCTGCACACGGGTCGGCGTAATGTATTCCATGTGCTTCATGGTGCCTCGCCTCTGCTGGCAGAGTTCCATGATGGATCCTACGTACTCGTTGGGAATCATGATGTTGGCCTTTACCATGGGTTCCTCGATGTGGTCGATCTCCTGAGGTGCAGGAAGATTTGAGGGATTCTGGAGCATCATGACGGTTCCGTCGGTCTTTACGACCTTGTAAATAACTGACGGCGCAGTTGTGATGACTGCCAGATTGAACTCTCTCTCAAGCCTCTCAACGATGATCTCCATGTGAAGGAGTCCCAGGAAGCCACATCTGAAACCGTAGCCCAGAGCCTGGGAAGTCTCAGCTTCGAAGTTGAAGGCTGCATCGTTTACCTGGAGTTTCTCCAGGGCATCCTTTACGCTCTCATACTTTTCTCCCTCTGCGGGGTAGATTCCGCAGTATACCATGGACTGGACCTTCTTGTATCCGGGGCATGGCTCGTCTGCAGGATTCTCTGCAAGAGTTACGGTATCACCGACTCTTGCGTCTGCAACCTGTTTGATGGAGCCGCAGATATATCCTACTTCGCCGGCTCTTAATTCCTTGGTTGGAACGAGACCTGGTGCGCAGTAGCCGACTTCCGTTACCTCATATTTTGCGCCCGTGGACATGAGCTTGATCACGTCACCCTTCCTGACCTTGCCGTCGAAGACTCTGGCGTAGATGATTACTCCGAGATAGTTGTCATATTTGGAGTCGAAGATCAGGGCCTTGAGCTTTCCATCTTCCTTTCCTTCGGGAGCAGGGATGACCTTGATGAGCTCTTCGAGAAGTTCATCCACTCCCTGTCCGGTCTTGGCGGAGATAAGTGGCGCCTCTGATGCGTCCAGTCCGATGACCTCTTCGATCTCTTCCCTGCATTCCTCGGGTCTTGCGGATGCCAGGTCGATCTTGTTCAGTACAGGCATGATCTCCAGGTTTTCATCAAGGGCCAGATATACGTTTGCAAGGGTCTGGGCCTCAACTCCCTGAGTGGCGTCCACCACAAGAACAGCTCCCTCGCAGGCTGCAAGGGAACGTGATACTTCATAGGTAAAGTCCACGTGGCCCGGAGTGTCGATGAGGTTCAGTATGTATTCCTGTCCATCCTTTGCCTTATACACAAGGCGGGTGGTCTGAAGCTTGATGGTGATTCCCCTCTCGCGCTCCAGATCCATATTGTCCAG
>CAMPCK010000006.1 GCA_946645735.1 uncultured Clostridia bacterium | reverse complement strand
AAGAAGACCAAGCGCATATTCGATCACAGAGGAGACTGATTGTTCTGAAAGGAGAATAAAATGATAATTCTTAATGTTACATACAAGTGCAAGCCTGATATGAGCAATGAATTTCTGGAAGCCATAATGACAGAAGGGATTGATAAGGCATGCAGAGCGGAAGAAGGCAATATCAAATATGATTACTACTTCCCCGCAGACGGAAGCGATGAGCTTCTGCTTGTGGAGAAATGGCGTGATGCCGAGGCACTGGCCGTACACGGCAAGCAGCCTCATTTCGCAAGGCTCGGCGAACTGAAGAACGAGTTTGTGGATGATACTGCAATAGAAAAGTTTGAGGTCTGATTATGAGACGCGCGGAACTTACCAATGATATAAAGGAACTGCTGGACCGCGATTTCAGCTGCCGCCTTGTGGAGAACACTGATGAGGACATAATAAAGGCCCTCAACTGCATATATTCCCACTACGGATATAACTACCTGCATCAGGCTCTTTACGACCTGGACTATTTTCATGAGGTCCTTGAAAACGGCAGATTCGTTGCCGCAGTAGCAGAGAATAAACATCATCAGGTCATGGGTTTCGGCGCCCTTGATGCTCATCCCTGGTTCCCCAATCTCATGGAGATGGGAGGCCTTGTAGCTAATCCTCTTGCAAGAGGAAATGGTATCGGTGACATGCTGGACGATTTCAGGATCGAGATCGGAAGAGAGAAGGGCATAAAGGGTCTTTTTGCCACGCCCGTAATGCCGAACCCTGTATCCCAGAAACTCCTGTCACGCCACGGATACATTCCCACAGGCATGTACTTCCACGCAGGAGGTCCTGATTCCCTGGGCGATTCGGGGGACGGAATACACCCCATGGACTGCGGTTTCAGCGTATATATCTATGACAAAGAGACTGTGCACACGGTCTTTGCTCCTAATATGATCAGGGACTTTGCCTGTGATATCTATGACCAGGTAGGCCTTAAATATGAGATGCCCCATATGGGATACAAAACAGTCTCCCCGACGGAGATGGACTTTAACCATGAGACCAAGGAGAATCTCCTGGAAGTGAAGATAAAAAATATCGGACCGGATTTCAGGGAGAGAATCGATGAACTTCCTCTCGATAAAGATGACAAGGAAGTGGAAGCCATTATGCTTCTCATGGATATGGGAGATCCCTGGTGCCCGGAATGCTTTGAATATCTCAGAGACCGCGGCTTCATTTTCACGGGACTTGTTCCGGGAGGGGATCATGAGCTTCTTATCATGGAATATCTAAAGTACACCATAGACAAGGATTTCATCGCCATCCGTCCCGACTACAAGGTCATTATGGACAGGGTATTCGAGATAAACGGACTCGAATAAAGAAAAGAATTGCAGGTATTTAATCAAAAAATAATAATGCCGGGACTTGGTCCCGGCAGTTTTTTATATAAATCTTAATGATACTTCTCCGGAGGACAGGTCTTCTGATGTTCCGTCCGGATACCGGACTTTAAGGGAGAAATCGTCGTTTATCATGACCGACCTTGTGGGTCTGGTCTTTCCTCCTGAAATGACGTTTATATCTCTTCCGCAGGTGATGTCATATTCCCTGTAAAGAGCGAGATATTCGTCCTTGTCATCCGGCCAGGATGCTGCCAGCTTGTCCATTTCTTCGATCATGGCTCCCGCAAGGGCAGCGCGGGATACAGTCTTTCCGGACTCGAGGAATATGGATGTGGCTATATCCTTAATCTCGTCGCTGAAATCTTTCTCTTCATTGTTGATGTTAATTCCAATGCCGACGATGATGCTGTCGATCCTTCCGGTCTCGCTTTCAATGGACATTTCGGTGAGGATACCGCAGAGCTTTCGGCCTCCGGACATGAGGTCGTTTACCCATTTGATGCCGGGCCTGAAACCTGAGACCCGCTCTATGGCGCGGACCATGGCAACAGCCGTCCAGGCCGTGAGGGTCACAGCGTCCGCCGGAGCCAGATCCGGTTTAAGGAGGTAGGAGAAGTATATTCCTTTATCCTTTGGAGAAAAGAAGCTTCTTCCCATTCTGCCTCTTCCCATGGTCTGCTCATCGGCTATAACAACCTGACCCTGGGGAGCCCCGTCAAAGGCCATTTCCCTTAAAAGCTTGTTGGTTGAATCCACTTTGTCCAGAACCAGAACGCTCTTCATGCGCTCCTCATCAAGGTATGCGCCGACGGCCCCTGATGTAAGGGCATCGGGCCTGCTGATCAGCATATATCCCTTGTTTGTCACGGAATCGATTTCGTATCCTTCTGAGCGGAGAGCCTTGACGCCGGAGTTGACAGCGGCGCGGCTGACTCCGATCCTGCGGCTTATTTCTTCTCCTGAGACATATTTGTTTTCTTTTGCCAGAATAGCGAGAACTTTATCTTTTGTCATGATTCCTTCCATACCAAAATCCGCAGAAGTGAGGCTCTTGCGGAAATTGTAAAGTCTTAATTAAGTATTGTTGACAATTACGATTATAAATGATAACATGCAGATTGTAAAGCGGTATGCGAAACTTCTTTACAATTTTCGAAAGGGTATATAACATATGAAATTTAATGCAAAAAACATGACCAGGATCGCTGTAATGGCTGCAGTAATGTGCATACTGGGCCCCATCAGCATTCCCATCGGTCCCGTTCCCATTTCTCTTACACCTCTGGCCATACTTCTCAGCGTATATATTCTGGGAACAGCAGAGGGCACTGCTGCCGTGTTTATCTATGTGATATTAGGCGCTGTAGGCATTCCTGTCTTCGGCGGGTTCACGGGAGGCTTCGGCATAATCGCAGGGCCCACGGGAGGATATATTCTGGCCTATGTGTTACTGGCGCTTATAGCAGGCTGGTTTATCCATCATTTTTATGACAAAGTATGGCTGCAGTTTCTCGGCATGTGCCTGGGAACCGCTGTGCTCTACGCCTTCGGGACCATCTGGCTCGCCCACGTGGCAGGCATGACCTTCATGGAAGCCCTGGCTGCAGGAGTGCTTCCCTTTATAGCAGGAGATATCCTGAAGATGATTCTTGCCATAGCTCTCGGAAGAGCTGTAAACAAGAGGCTTGCGATGAGCGAATACAGGGCAGGCTAGGGATAGCTAAAGCCTACCC
This sequence comes from uncultured Clostridia bacterium, assembly GCA_946645735.1. Next base: position 8,844 of record CAMPCK010000006.1, on the reverse strand, counting down.
GCCGTAAGGGCCTCAAAGTAGGATTCGAGTTCCTCAGGAGACGGGTCGAGGCCTCTTCTGAACCACCATTTTACGGAGTCTATGAAGGCTCCGGCATAGAAGTTCATATAGAAGTCCTCGGGAACCCCTGACAGGTTACCCTTGGGAAGAGCCGTGTAGTCCCTTACCAGTTCAAAAAACTGATCCCTGAAATATGACCAGAATATCTCTGAACTCTCACAGCTGAAAAGCCTTGAATATCTTTTGCTGTCATCCTTGAGATGATAGAGGATGTGGGTCAGATAATTCCTGAGGCTCTTGTCTTCCGAAGAGAAGTCATGGCTTCCTTCGGCCTTGGGATGATTATCCAGAACGTGGCTGAAGAGCTCTTTGAGAAGGGCTTTGAGAAGGTCATCCTTGGTCTCGAAATGAGCATAGAAGGTGCTCCTTCCGATATCGGCCTTATCTATGATATCCTGAACTGTGATATTTTCATATTTCTTAATAGAGAGCAAATCTTCAAAAGCTGCATATACTGCGGCTTTTGTTCTTTTTATTCTTCTGTCCATTACGATCCTTTCCGTACAATTTTCTCTGTTTGTGCCGAAACGTACTTTAGCAACAGCTTGTCTATGGCTTTTTTACAGAATAGAGTATACCATATATTCTGTAAGAAATCGAACACTTTGTATGGAAACGGAGAATGATTTGAAGAGTTCAAAGGCTATATTTTTTGCAGTGCTGGCGGCGGCTCTCTATGCCCTCATGACACCGGTGTCAAAACTCATGCAGATAAGCGTGCCTCCTGTCATGGAGGCGGGGCTCCTGTATCTGGGAGCGGGAATAGGCATGACTGTCATATATTTTTCTGAGAAGTGCCTCGGAAGGAAACAGCTGAGACCTTCCATCCAAAGGGAAGACCTGAAGTACGTCATCATGATGGTGGTCCTGGATATCGCTGCCCCCATATTTCTCATGCTGGGGCTCAGTATGTCAAGCCCTGAGAGCGTATCACTTCTCAATAACTTTGAAATTGTTGCCACAGCTGTAATAGCATCAGTTTTTTTTAAGGAAAAAATATCCGGAAGACTTGCCTTGTCCATCGGTGCCATCACCCTGTCCTGCATCCTGCTTTCCGTGGATGAGGGGGCTGACTTCAGTCTGTCCAGAGGGTCCCTCTTTGTGATCCTGGCCTGCATCTGCTGGGGACTTGAAAACAACTGCACCAGCAGTATTTCAGATAAGGACACGAGGCAGATCGTCATCATCAAGGGACTTGGATCAGGAGCTGCTTCCTTTGTAATTTCCCTTGCGGTGGGGGAGAAACTTAGCAGCGTGACGGATATGATCATAATCATGGTTCTTGGATTTTTTGCAATAGGTCTCGGGGTCTACCTTTATGTCATTGCCCAGAGCGTCATCGGCGCAGCGAGAACCAGCTCATATTATGCAGTATCGCCCTTTATAGGGGTGCTTCTTTCTCTTGTGATCTTCAGGGAGATCCCGGGGATGCTCTTCTGGGCAGCGTTTCTTATCATGGCCATCGGAGTGTACCTGAATGTTATGGATGTAAAGAAACAGTCCTGTTAATCACCTGTTCAGACAATATAAGAAACACTGCGGAGCCCTTGCAGGAGGGCTCCTTTTTGTTGTTTGATACAAACATATGTGGTAAAATATATAAATACCGGATCCCCTTGAGGATACTTAAAAAGGAGCAGATATGGAGATACATCCCATAGCACATATACATAATGATTTCGGTGAGAAATTCGGCCTTCCGAGGCAGAGCGGCATGGCGCCCCATCTCATATCCGAGATAGTATTTGATGAGGGCTACCGGATGCCTGATTCCGTAAGAGGAATAGAGAAATTCTCCCATCTCTGGCTCATCTGGGAGTTTGAAGCCATGGGAGCGGGAAATGATGAGAATGAGGCCAGATGGCAGGCCACGGTGAGACCGCCGAAGCTCGGAGGAAACGAGAGGGTAGGAGTCTTTGCGACCCGGTCCCCCAACAGGCCAAACCGCCTAGGAATGACCGTGGTGAAACTGATCTCCTGTGAGATCACAAAGGACCGGGGACCGGTGCTGAAGGTGTCCGGGGCTGATTTAAGATCCGGAACCGCCATCTTTGACATCAAGCCCTACGTGCCCTTCGCAGACTGCGTGAGTGAGGCATCCGAAGGCTTCACCTATGACCATAAGAACGAGAGGCTTGAAGTGGACTTCTCCTGTGAGATTCCGGAAGGACTTAGCGGAGACAGATACGAGGCACTTACTGAGATTCTTGAGCTGGACCCGAGACCGGGATATCAGCAGGATCCTGAAAGGATATATGCCTTTTCCTACGGGGAATTTACCGTGAGGTTTAAGGTGTCACGCAACCGACTAATCGTTACAGACATTATTGAGAGGTAAGACCATGAAGACCATTTATTTAGCAGGAGGATGCTTCTGGGGAATGCAGAAGTTCTTTGACCAGTTTGACGGCGTTATTTCCACGGAAGTCGGCTATGCCAACGGCCCCGGGGATAAGGTTACTTACGAAGAAGTGTGCAGTGACAGCGGCCACGCCGAGACCCTTAAGATAGACTATGATGAGAGCAGGATCTCAATGAAGGAGATCATGGAGTATTTCTTCATGGTAATCGACCCCTATTCACTGAACAAGCAGGGCGGGGATGAAGGCATCCAGTACAGGACAGGCGTCTACTATACAGACTGCTACCAGCTCCAGGAAGTGCGTCCATACTTCATTGAAAAGGAACGCCAAGGCGGCTATGAGCCCCTTATGGTTGAACTGAGACCTCTTGTGAATTTCATCTCAGCAGAGGAGTATCACCAGAAATATCTTGAAAAGAATCCCGGAGGATACTGTCACATACCGGGTAAGTATTTCAGACTGAACGGATAATTATGGATCAGAAAAAGAGAATTGAAGAACTGAATAAGGAAATTGAGGGGCTTAGACTCAGACTTAGCGAAGCCAAGGCAGCCAATACTGCCAAGGAAGTTTTTCTTTCCAATATGTCCCACGATATAAGGACCCCCATGAATGCCATTGTGGGAATGACGGCCCTTGCCAAAAAACACATAGATGAAAAAACCAGGGTGGTGGATGCTCTGAATAAAATTGAAATAGCGAGCACCCATCTCCTGAGCCTAATAAACGACGTCCTGGATATGTCAAGGATAAACTCGGGAAGGCTCAATATCTCAGATGATGTATTCACCTTAAGCGAGCTCATCCATGACACCATGGTGATCATTCTTCCCCAGATAAAGAAGAAGGGCCATACCTATGAACTCAATACGGAAAACATCATCGAAGAGGAGTTTCTCGGTGACTCCCTGAGACTCAGGCAGATTCTGGTAAACATCATATCCAACGCTGTAAAATACACCCCTGACAAGGGACAGATAAGTCTCAGCTTTTCAGAGGTGGCTGAAGGCGATATGGTGAGAGTGATCTTCGTGTGCCGCGATAACGGTATCGGTATGGACGAGGAGTTCCTCAAGCGCATATACGAGCCCTTCGAGAGGGTCAACAGCTCCACCATTTCAGGTGTCGAGGGAACAGGCCTGGGCATGAGCATAGTGCTTAAGCTTGTGGAAGCCATGAAGGGCACCATAGATATAAAGAGCAAGCCAGGAGAGGGCACTGAAGTAAGGATAGAGATACCTCTTCCTTGTGTTAAAGACAAGGAGGCTCCGGCTGATCTCAAGGACAAGCATGTACTCATTCTTGAATCCGATGAAAGGATACAGGAGGACTACAGACGTTATCTTGAGGGCGAGACGGAATACAAGATCGTGTCCACTTCTGAAGAGGCCTTTACGGCTCTTGCGGATGCAGATATAAGGGGCTTTGAATATGATGCTGCTATCATTGGAAAATCCCAGGTGAACAGCACATCCTTCTTTGATATAGCAGCCTACCTCAAAAAATCCTATCCGGCTCTTAAGATCATCCTGGCATCGGATATCAGCTGGGAAGAGATCGAGTTCAGGGCATCCAGAAGCGGAATCACGGGATTCATTCCTCTTCCTTTCTTCAGAGGATCCCTTCTTAAGGGAATAAATGAGGTGCTAAAGGATGACACGGCAGATACTGAAGAGGGTTATCCTGATCTTGAAGGAAGGCATATTCTTCTCGTTGAAGATAATCTCATAAACCGTGAGATTGCCAAGGAGATTCTTTCCGTCACCCATGCTGAAATAGATACAGCAAACGACGGGTCCGAGGCGGTTGATCTCTTTACAAAGTCTCCGGAAGGCTATTACGACATAGTATTAATGGATATCCAGATGCCCGTTATGGACGGCTATGAGGCCACCAGGGCCATAAGGAAACTTGACAGAATGGATGCGGGATATATTCCAATCTATGCCATGACGGCCAATACCTTTGCTGAAGACATTGCCAAAGCCATGGATTCCGGCATGGACGGGCACATAGGAAAGCCCGTGGATATAAATGAACTCTTGAGGACCATAGGACAGGCCCTGAAATAAACCGGGAAAGGAGGAGAGAGCATGCTGCCTTATCAGGAAAAATATATAAATAATATAAAAGAGATAGAAACTATTCTTGATGAGCGTAAGACAGCAGCCTCTGACTTCGGAACCTGGTTTGAAGAACAGAAAAGACTGACGGCAAGGCTTGATGAACTGAAGGAAGAAAACAACAGGCTCCTCAAAGATAATCTCTTTCCTGTTCTGGACAGTCTTTTTGGAGCAGGCCCGGAAACCATAAGGGAACTTGAGGAGTTCTCTGATGTTATCATGGACTGGAGGACCAACCTGGACTGCGGAGTCTATGTGGTAATTCATGATGCACTCCTAAGCCTCTACAAATACCGTAAGAACAGGGACGGCATAATAAAGGAACTGTATAAGCTGGGAATGGGCCTGTATTACCTGAGGCGCGCTGTGGAAGCGGTGCCGGGAGAGGGCTCAAGAAGCATAATGTTCAGGAATGAACTGGTCTTCACGGAAGCAGGATCCTACATGAGGTACTTCGATGATATCGATAACGAAGAGACCAGGGGATACATAATAAGGGCTCTCGCAAATATATCCCTCTGCACTCCGGACCACAAGAGAAAGATAGCAACCAGCAAGAGGGTGCTGGATATCATAAACGATGAACACTACAGAGAACTTGCCCCGGGACTTCCCTGGGATGTTTTCTTAAGAAGGACCCATCAGCAGATGAGCGCAAACCGTACGGAACTCACGGACGGAAATCTTTCAAAGGACGAGCTTGCATACGTTCTCGATTCCTGCTATGAGGTCTTCAAACCCGAAGAGGTATCGGACAACCCCAGCGCCAGATGGCTCTGGCCATACTATGAAATGGAATACAATCTGGGCTATGTGGACATAAACATGACCCTTAACCGCATGGAGAGACTGTCTGGAGGTGCGGAGTACAACCAGTATGACATGTCCGGACTCTATGCCAACGTCCAGATTCCCATATATTACGGAACCCTTCTTAAGGAGAACCCGGATCTCAGAAAGGATCCCCACAGGATAGGATTCTACGGAATTGCCGTGGAAAAGATGTTCAGGACCCTTTTTACCTGCCCGGGTGAATATATAGATGACTATTTCTATTATCTGGTGGATCTGGTGATCTCAAGCTATTATGAGACGGAGGGGCTGCCTCTTTACAGTGAGGTTATCCCGAGAATTCTCAAGCGCTTCAGCCCGAGACTCTACACCCGCTCCAGAAGGGTGGGAGCCATCATAAGTGAAATAGCTCAGGAGATCCTGAAGGATGATCCGGGATTTTTTGACGATATTCCCTTCATAAGAGAAATCGGTGATCCTGAAAAGAAGAAAGAGGCGGTAATAAAGTTCTCAAAGGAATGCGGCCTCTATCAGGATTTCGGCATGGTCAAGATGAATATCGGAAGGACCATGAGCATCAGGGACTTCTTTGAAAATGAGTTTGAAATATATCAGCTTCATACAGTTTCAGGCTATGAAGACCTGAAAGCCAGGGAATCCACCGTAAAGTATGCGGATATTGCTTTGGGACATCACAGATGGTATGATGGCTCCGGCGGTTATCCTCAGGAATATGTGAGAAACGATTCTCCCATGAGACAGATGACTGACATCTCAGCCGTCGCCATGGAGCTTGTGCTGAATTACAGAGGAGACCTGGACGGCCTCATGGATGAGATCATAAGAGGAGGCGGAAGCCAGTTCTCTCCTCTGGTCACTGCATATCTCGGCGATGAAGACTTAAGAAAGAGGATAGGGGAGCTCCTTGTAAGGGATTCGGAAGAACTCTACAAAGAAATTTATCAGGAACTTATATCATAATGGATGAAGAGAAGGTAACTACTGTACATAATACGGGTAAGCTCTGGACAAAGAACTTTACCATCATAACCCTGGGCACTGCGGTATCGCTGTTCGGAAACGTGATATCCGGTTTTGCCACAGGGTTACTTGTATTGGACTTTACCGGGTCAGTGTTCCTTTTTGCCATATATATGATCCTTTACGATCTTCCCAGGATCGTAATGCCCCAGCTAATCGGACCCATCCTTGACAAGTTCTCAAGAAGGAAGATGATCTATACCCTGGACTTCATGTCAGCGGTAATCTACGGCATCTTCGGGATCATACTCCTTCATGGAGACATCGGCTTTGTGCCCCTGGTTATAGGATGCGCACTTCTCGGAACCATATCCAGCATCTACACCGTGGCCTACGACAGCTTCTATCCGCTGCTGATCACTGAGGGAAACATGGGAAAGGCCTACTCCATTTCAAGCACCATGGAGTCCCTTCTCATGATAGTGACGCCTCTTTCGGCATTTCTCTATCACAAGATAGGTATCGCGCCGCTGTTCTTTATAAACTGTGCGAGCTATTTTATTGCAGCTATCTTCGAGACACAGATAAAGGTTGAGGAAAAATACGTCATAAAGAAGGAAGAGAAGTTCAGTCTTTCACAGTACAAGGAGACCTTCAGGGAGGGCATAGAATATCTGAAACTCGAGCCGGGCCTCATGGCTGTAGCCCTGTACTTCATGTTTAACTCCCTTTCAGGGGGAGCCGGCATGATTATCGGACTTCCGTATTTCAGGGAGATGTACGGGACTACCGGTGAATATATCTTTATGCTGGTCGGAGGAAGTATGATGGTGGGAAGGCTCCTTGCGGGAGTGTTCCACTACAGGCATAAGCTTGATCCCGACCATAAATTCACCATTGCTTTCATAGTATATATTTCCATTGCGGTCATCGGAGGATCCTATCTCTTCACACCTGTTCCCTGCATGATGGTAATGTGCTTCATGACGGGCGTCCTGGGAATGACCTCCTACAATATCAGGATCTCATCCACCCAGCACTATGTGCCCCATGAAAAGAAGGGCAGGTTCAACGGGACATTTCAGATGATGTCCACCTTCGGCATGCTATCGGGCGAATTCCTTTCAGGCGCCATGGCAGACTACATGGATAAGCGCATGGTTCTTGTGGTATTCGCTGTCATCGAGTTCACCGCAGCCTGGTTCTTCATGTACAGAAAGAGAAAAGACGTGAGCAAGGTATACAACAGAGAGACATAAGATCAGAATTTCAGCACCGGCCTGAGCGCCGGTGTTTTTTTTAAGATTTCCCGAGTTTGTTAATCTAATACTTAATATTGTTAAACGCAATTGAGTGTGATAAAATGCTAATCGGTAAGATATGGCCTGATGTTTAGACAGCTGAGTTTCAGCAGGGAGGACGACATGCCGCCAAGAGTGGGACATGGCCCCGGAGGCCACTACATGACAGAAGAAGAGAAGGCCGCTCAGCCCAAAGTTACCAAAGAACTTGTAAAGCGGGTCTTCAGTTATCTCAAGCCGTACTGGAAGCAGTTCATTCTGGTACTGGTTTGTATTGCCCTTTCTTCCGTATTCGGACTTCTTCCCTCAATTCTTACAGGTAAGATAATAGACGAGGGTCTCATCGGACAGAATATGAGGCTTCTCGTAATATATATCGTGGCATCTCTTTCAGTAACACTGATCTCCAATCTCATAGGTGTGGGGGAGAGCTACATCAACACCTGGATCGCACAGCATATCACCTTCGATATGAGGAACCAGATGTTCAGGCATCTTCAGAAGATGTCACAGAGATTTTTTACATCAAATAACCAGGGTGACATCATCACCAGGATGACGTCGGATATAAGCGGTGTGGAATCCGTCATAACCAATACCTTCAAGAGCATCCTGTCAAACACCATAACCCTGATATTCGCCCTTGCTGCCATGTTCCAGAAGAACTGGATACTGGCGCTTCTGGGTATCGCAGTAATTCCTCTCTTCGTATTTCCTACGAGAAGGGCAGGCAAGACCAGGTGGACCATCACCCGTGAAGCCCAGGAAGCAAACGATGAGGTAAACGGCATCCTCAATGAGACCCTGTCCGTCAGCGGTCAGCTTCTCGTGAAGCTCTTCGGCAAGGAACAGCAGGAATACGAAAGGTACGAAACCGTCAATGAGCGCATGATCAAGCTGAACATCAAGGAAAGAATGGCCGGCCGCTGGTTCTTCGTGGTGCTGAACACTGTGACCAACATCGGCCCCATGCTTCTCTACCTGGTGGGAGGCATCCTCATCATGCAGTATGACAGCGACCTGACCGTCGGAGACATTACGGTTCTCGTAGCGCTTCTCGGAAAGACCTACATGCCCGTGAACAGCCTCTTAAATATCCAGGTTGACTGGATGAGGTCCATGGCCATGTTCACGAGAGTCTTCGAATATTTTGATATGCCGGTTGAGATAGAGAATCCTGAGAATCCTGTAACTCCTGAAAAGAACACTGGAGAGGTGGAGTTC
>CAMPCK010000005.1 GCA_946645735.1 uncultured Clostridia bacterium | reverse complement strand
CAGAGATCCCCATCGGTATCGTAGACGTTCAGCGTGAAGGTCCTTCCACAGGACTTCCCACATCGCCTTCACAGGGAGACCTGATGCAGTCGAAGTGGGGTACTCACGGAGACCATCCCGTTATCGTTATATCACCCTCATCAGTTCAGGAATGCTATACAGAGACTGTAAGAGCTTTCAACATGGCTGAGAGATTCAGAGTTCCCGTTATCTTCCTTATGGACGAGATCATCGGACATTTAAGAGAAGGATGTGAAATGATCCCTCCTGAGGAACTTACAATTTCCAACAGAAGGATCGACAGAGAATTCAACGGTACTCTGGCATATGCTGTTCAGGAAGGAAACTACGTTCCTGAATTCGCTCCTTTCGGAAAGGGAGACCACTTCAACGTTACAGGTCTTTTCCATGACCTCGACGGTTTCCCGACAAACGACAATCAGCAGACAGATTCCCAGGAAAGACGTCTCCTTGACAAGATCACCAAGAGAAGAGACAGAATCCAGAAGTGGGAAGAAGTTGAATGTGACGACTGTGAGACCATGATCGTCTGCTTCGGCGGAACTGCAAGAGCAGTCCAGGGAGCAATGGATCAGGCCAAGCAGCAGGATTTCTTCAAGATTGGTATGTTCAGACCCATCACCGTATGGCCTTTCCCTGAAGAAGCTCTTAACAAGATCATCAGATCAAACAAGCACTTAAGACAGATTATCGTTGCTGAACACAACGACGGACAGATGGTTCTTGAGGTGCAGAGAATAGTTGAGGGAAGAGTTCCTGTTATTCATCTCGGAAAGATTGACGGAACCACCATCACACCTGAAGAAGTTCTTAAGAAGATAGAGGAGGAGTATTAATATGCCAAGCAAACTTATAGAAAAAACAATGCGTGTTAACAGACTCCCTCATATCTGGTGCCCCGGATGCGGACACGGAATCCTTATGAGAGACGTTGCCCAGGCTATAGATAATTTAGGTCTTGACCCTGACAAGGTTGTTATAGTTTCCGGTATCGGATGCTCATCCAGAGCTGCAGGATACATGAACTACAACACTCTTCATACAACTCACGGAAGAGCACTTGCTTTCGCTACAGGCGTTAAGCTTGCAAATCCCGAGCTTACTGTTATCTGCATCACAGGTGACGGAGACTGCACAGCTATCGGCGGAAACCATCTGATCCACGCATGCAGAAGAAACATAGACATCACATCCATCGTTTTCAATAACAACATTTATGGTATGACCGGCGGACAGTATTCACCTACAACACCTCACGGTGAAAAGGGAACCACTGCTCCTTACGGAAACATCGACTACAACTTCGACATTCCCAAGCTGGCAGAAGCTGCAGGCGCAACCTTCACAGGAAGATGCACAGCATATCATGCACAGCAGGCTGTAAAGCTTATTGAGGACGGAATCAAGCATCATGGTTTCTCCCTTATCGAAGGAATGTCCGTATGTCCCACATACTATGGACGTAAGAACAAGAAGGGCGACTCCATTGCCATGATGAACTGGCAGAAGGATGTCTGCATAGATGCCAAGGTTGCTTCCAAGCTTCCCCAGGAAAAACTCGAAGGAAAGATCCTTATCGGCGAGCTTTCAAGAGATGAGAGCAAGGAAGAATATACAGACATGTATATGAAGATCATTGAAAAATGCGGAGGTAACAAATAATGGCTAAAACTGAAATCAGAATGACAGGTTCAGGCGGACAGGGCGTTATCATGGGAACCATCATCCTTGCTGAAGCAGCTTATGAAGACGGCAAGCAGGTAGTTCAGTGTCAGGCATATGGTCCTGAGGCCAGAGGAGGCTCCTCCAAGGCTGAGACCATCGTATCAGATGACAGGATCCACTACACCAAGATCAAATACCCCGATCTTCTTCTGTCACTTACCCAGGAATCCTTAAACAAGTTCAAGGACGCTGTAAAGCCCGAGACCATCTTCGTAGTAGACAGCGATATCGAAGTTCCCGAAGAGATCAAGGAAAACCACAAGGTTTACAGCCTTCCCATCCTTAACTCTGCAAAGGAAGTTATCAAGAACAAGATGTCAGCAAACATCATTTCCTGCGGAGTTGTAAATGAACTCACCCATGTAGCTACTCAGGAAGCCATGGAAAGGGCAGTCCTTAACCACGTACCCAAGGGAACAGGCGATTCCAACCTGGCTGCTTTAAGACTCGGCGGACAGCTCATCAGAGAATACAAGTAGGAGTAAGTATAATGGGTTATTTAGGCGGCGTAGCCGCAAGCTTATTTTCAATTATTTTTGTAGCATTCCTCATTGCGACTCTCGGATATCTCATCGGAGCCATTGAAATCAAAGGAATATCTCTTGGCACTGCCGGAGTTCTCCTTGTAGCTATCCTTTACGGAATTCTGGTGAGCAAGTTCCCTGAATTTTCTGTGGGAGACAGCACCATCGTGCTCTTCGATGATGCAGTCAAGTCCAGATTCAGCATGTTTTCAAGCATAGGAACAGCTATGTTCGTTACAGCTGTAGGACTTATTGCAGGCCCGAAGTTCTTCAGGAACTTCAACAAGGCCACCATGTCATATGTTTACATGGGAATCATCGTTATCCTCATCGGAAGCCTGATCACCGCTGCATTCATACTTATGGACAAGAACCTTGATCCCGGTATGGCAGTAGGTATCATGACCGGCGGCCTTACCAGCACACCCGGACTCTCTGCAGCCAAAGAAGTTGCAGCCGGAAACGAGGACCTGGTAACAGCAGGATACGGAATAGCATATCTTTACGGAGTTCTCGGAGTTGTATTCTTTGTACAGCTTATGCCCAAGATCCTTAAAGCGGATATGGACGAAGAGCGCAGCAAGCTCGTAAGCGTCGGCGGTGCAGGTGTTAAATCCCTGGGCGACAAGCTCAAGAAAGTGGAACCCTTCGGATTCCTGCCTTTCTTCTTTGCAATCGCAGTGGGCTGCATAATCGGAGCCTTCAAGATTCCCGGCATCAACTTCTCTCTCGGTAATTCCGGAGGATGCCTGGTAGCAGGTCTTCTCGTAGGACATTTCGGACATCTCGGAAACATCGATATGAGGATAGAGAAGGGCACTCTCAACTTTATGAGAGAACTCGGACTGGTATTCTTCCTTATCGGTGCAGGTGTTCCCGGAGGAGTTAATTTCGTGAACAGCATCAAAGTATCATATTTCATCTATGGTATCGTGATCACAACTGTTCCCATGCTCATCGGTTATTTCCTTGCTACCAAGGTGTTCAAGATCGACCTTCTGAACGCTCTCGGTTCCATTACGGGAGGTATGACCAGCACACCGGCTCTCGGAGCTCTTATCTCATCAGCCGGTACTGATGAGGTTGCAGGAGCATATGCTGCAACTTATCCCGTAGCACTTGTATGTGTAGTAATCGCTGCCAAAGTGCTGATGATGCTATAAAACTTCATATGATCCAGACCCTCTGTAAAGGGAGACCTTACAGAGGGTTTTTTGTATGAAAAAAAGAAGATTGTTTTTGCAAAAACACAAAATAAAAAAAGGTTGCTTTCAACTTCAGACGTGTTCCCATGAATACTCCTTCAGAGATATGGATCACTGATACTTCCTTCAGGGACTGAAACACAACAAAAGAACTTACAGAATACATTTATTCGTATATTTTTTGATCTTCATATGATATAATGATTTCCATAATAAAACTCAGAGGGAAATATGGAAAAAATCATTATAAAAATAAAATCTGAAAAAGGGAACGTACCAACCTACGAGACCGTAGGCTCTGCGGGTGCTGATATCAGGGCATCTCTTAAGGAGCCCATAACTCTTCAGCCCGGTGAGAGAAGACTCATTCCTACGGGAATGTATATTGAGCTTCCCCAGGGTGTAGAGGCCCAGATAAGGGCACGGTCAGGGCTTTCCATAAGACACGGCATCACTATGATAAATGGTGTGGGGACTGTGGACAGCGATTACAGAGGTGAATGGAACGTTCCTCTTGTTAATCTCGGACAGGAAGCCTACACCATAAATGACGGTGACAGAATTGCCCAGGCAGTTTTTTCCACCTATGTCCAGGCAGAATTTGAGCTTACAGATGAAGTGAACGAGACGGAGCGCGGTGCAGGAGGCTTCGGTTCAACGGGGGTATAGGATGTTACTGAGAACGGATATCGAAAAGAGAGAAATAGAGTACCTTGATGAGAGAGCGTGCAAATCTGCCTTCTCAAAGGGAAGGATACATGATGAGCCAAAGGATGAGGTAAGAACCGAGTTTCAGAGGGACCGCGACAGGATCATCCATTCCAAGTCCTTCAGAAGGCTTATGCATAAAACACAGGTCTTCCTCGCTCCTGAAGGGGATCATTTCAGAACGAGACTTACGCACACCCTTGAGGTGAGCCAGATCGCAAGGACCATAGCAAGAGCACTGAACTATAATGAGGATCTGACAGAGGCCATCGCCCTTGGACACGATCTGGGACACACGCCCTTCGGCCATAACGGTGAAGAAGTGCTTAACAAGATCCATCCCGGCGGATTCAGACATAACGTTCAGAGTTTAAGAGTTGTGGATGTCCTTGAGGGAAGCCACCACAGGGAAGGTTACGGAATGAACCTTACGGCAGAAGTAAGGGACGGAATCGTAAATCATACCGGAAGCACGGATCCCTTCACCCTTGAAGGACAGATCGTCCATCTTGCGGACAGGATAGCATATATCAACCACGATATAGACGATGCCTTAAGATCCGGAGTTATTTCCTTTGATGATCTTCCGGAGTCCTCCATAGAACTCTTCGGAGCTTCTCACAGAGCAAGGATCAATTCCCTTGTAATCGACGTTATAAAGAACAGCGAGGGAAAGGACAGGATCTGCCAGAGCCCGGACTTCAAAAAAGAAATGGAACACCTGAGGAGATTCATGTTTGCCAACGTTTACAGAAACTCCAGGGTGAAGAAGGACGAGGATCTCAACAAAGTTGAGACTGTAATCAGATCTCTCTATGAATACTATATCGACAATCCCGGCGGACTGCCTGAGGAACTCAGGGAAATAGCGGAGAAAGACGGGGTGCATGAAGCTGTCAAGGACTACATCGCAGGCATGACAGACAGATTTGCTCTTTCTACCTATACCGATCTTTTTGTTCCCAAGGGATGGAAGTGATTAAAGGAAAACAAATTTTTTTATACAAAAATCCATTTTTTTAAAAGGAAAACAATTTTTTTGGGGTATAAAAAGGGTATAGATGATTTTGGGGGATAACGGAAATGGTTAAAAGTATGTCCGGAAACAGTCCGGATGAACTTAAGAGCCAACTGAATATCGTTGATGTTATCGGCAGGGTCGTACCGCTTAAAAGGGCGGGCTCCAACTATAAGGGAGTGTGTCCTTTTCACAGCGAGAAGACCCCGTCTTTTGTTGTTTCGGACCAGAAACAGATCTTTACCTGTTTCGGCTGCGGAGCTACAGGTGATGTCATCGAGTTCACCAAAAGATTCTATAACCTGGATTTCGTGGAAGCCTGTGAGAAGCTCGGAAAAGAGTACGGAATCGAGGTAAGCTTCGGGAAATCAGGCAAAAACAAGGAGAAAGACAAATATTACTCCGTTAACAGAGAAGCGGCCAGATTTTTTTATAAGGCTTTCACAGAAAAGGCCAATCCTGGTTATACCTATATGAAGAAGAGAGGGCTGGACGATGCAGTTCTCAAGAAATTCGGCATAGGTTATGCGGATAAGGAATGGGACAGCCTTTACAAACATTTCAAGGCTTTAGGGACGGAAGAGAGCATTCTTCTGGAACTCGGTCTCATCTCCAAGGGAAGAGACGGCAAGTATTATGACAAGTTCAGAAACCGTGTCATTTTTCCCATCATAAACACGTCGGGAAAGGTCATCGGCTTCGGAGGACGCAGAATAGACGATCAGGACAATCCCAAGTATCTTAATTCACCTGAGAACGCTATTTTCCAGAAAAAGAATAATCTCTACGCCCTCAATACTGCCAAACAGGAAATCGGAAAAGACGGAAGCGCCATTATCGTAGAGGGATATATGGATGTCATAAGCCTTTACCAGCACGGTATCAGGAACGCATGCGCATCCCTGGGCACGGCCCTCACGGAGAATCAGGCCAAACTCATAAAGAGATATACTTCAAACGTAAGTCTCTGCTATGACGCGGACAGCGCGGGCATAAACGCTGCTTTAAGGGGAATCGACATACTGGTGCCCCAGGGCCTTAAGGTCAGGGTATTCCACGTAACAGACGGAAAGGATCCGGATGAGTACGCCAAAGCTCATGGAAGAGATGCTTTCATGAAACTGGTGAACAATGCTCCCGGAGCCATCCAGTATAAACTTGATTCCGCAAGAAAAGGTCTGGATATCTCAAAGGACGAAGAAAAACTTGAATATATCAGAAAGGCAGCGGGGATATTAAGAACCCTGAGCCCTGTGGAGACGGATATCTATGTGAGATCCCTTGCGGAAGAACTCAAGGTATCCGAGAGAGCCATCTTCAGTGAGATCGAGCAGGGATCTGAACCTGCGGGACAGGTACGGCAGCCTTCCAGAGAAGCTGAGGAGACGAATTTCAGACTCAGCCCCACAGAAGCCAATGTCATTTCGGCTCTTCTTACAAATCCCGATCTTACAGAAGTGCTTTTCGAAGATCCCGGAGTCATGGAGTCGCCCTTTGCAAAGAAACTTGAAAATATAATTTTCGAGATTTTCGGCAGTAACGGGAACTTCGAACTCAAGGACATAAATGACAGACTTGAACCGGATGAGAGCTTAAGCCTCATGAATGACATCGGAGGAATAGTTCTTGCCGGAAGGGAAGAGGAAGTCCTGAAAGAGAGTATACGCAAGTGGAAACTTGAAGAATTATACAGGAAACAAAAAGAGATAGTCGCAAAGATGGATCTGGCAGATGAGAGTGAAATTGACCAGACCTTTGTACAATCGCTGACACAGGAACTTATGAACATTCAGAAAGAAATCAACAAATACGGGGGAAGATAGCAATGGCTGAAAAAACCAAGAAAAAGAACGAAGATATGGACCTTGACAAGGAAATCCTTGAAGAACGAGATCTCTTCGATGATGAGGAAAAGGATGATGAGCTGGAAGCCCAGGCCAAGGATTTACAGGAACAGAAGCAGAAGGAACTTCTGGGGCTCCTTATGGCTCAGGCCAAGAAGAGCGGAAACAAGCTTCCCGAAAAGGAAGTAAACAAAATCCTTGACGGCTTTAACCTGGAGAGCATCCACCTTCCGGATATTTATGATGAACTTTGGGGAAAAGGCATTGAAATCATCCCTGAAGAAACAGCTCCGGAAGATATCAACCTTATCGGCGATGATGTGGACATCGTTGACGACGGAGAGCTCATTCCTGATGAAACCATCGAAACAGATTTTGAATCTGAACTGGATTCCAGCCTTACAAAGGGCATTGCTGTAGATGACCCTGTAAGAATGTATCTCAAGGAGATCGGTAAGGTTCCTCTTCTTACTGCTGAGGAAGAAGTAGAACTGGCAAAGAAGATGTCAGAAGGAGGAGAAGAGGGCGAAGAGGCAAAGAAGAGACTCTGCGAAGCCAACCTCCGTCTCGTTGTATCCATTGCCAAGAGATATGTCGGAAGAGGAATGCTTTTCCTTGATCTGATTCAGGAAGGAAATCTTGGACTTATCAAAGCTGTAGATAAGTTCGACTACACCAAGGGATATAAGTTCTCAACCTATGCAACCTGGTGGATAAGACAGGCCATTACCCGTTCCATAGCCGATCAGGCCAGAACTATCAGAATACCTGTACACATGGTTGAAACCATCAATAAACTCATCAGAGTTTCCCGTCAGCTCCTTCAGGAACTGGGACGTGAACCGACCCCTGAAGAAATAGCTGAGGAAATGGGACTTACTGTTGAGAAGGTAAGAGAGATCCAGAAAGTGGCTCAGGAGCCCGTTTCTCTTGAGACTCCAATAGGCGAGGAAGAAGATTCCCATCTCGGAGACTTTATACCCGATGAAGATGTACCTCAGCCTGTTGAAGCAGCTGCATTCAGCATGCTTAAGGAGCAGCTGGTGGAAGTCCTCGATACACTTACGGACCGTGAACAGAAGGTTCTCAAACTGAGATTCGGCCTTGAGGACGGAAGAGCCAGGACCCTTGAGGAAGTAGGAAAGGAATTCGAAGTTACCCGTGAGCGTATCAGACAGATAGAAGCCAAGGCTCTCAGAAAACTCAGACATCCTTCAAGATCCAAGAAACTCAAGGATTATCTTGAATAAAACTGTAACAGCCGGGGCCTTATGTTTTTCATGAGGCCCTGTACCATATGAAAGGCAGTCGGAAGATATGAAAGCTAACAGGATAACAGAAATAATAGAGGCCAAAGCTCCCCTTGATTCTCAGGAATCCTGGGATAATTCAGGATGGCAGATAAAACTCAAGGAAGATTTCAAAAAAGCCCTTATAGCCATTGAAATAAGGTCAGATGTCATATCAGAAGCAGTACAAAGAGGCTGTGATCTTATAATTACTCATCATCCTCTTATCTTTGGCAGCGGAGTCAATTCGGTTGACAATAATACAGTTACAGGAAATCAGATTATTGAGCTTGTCAGGTCCGGTATAAGCGTTTATTCCACACATACCCCCTATGACAAGTGCCATGACGGAAACAACGATTACCTAGGGGCTGTACTGGGATTTGATACATTCGGACCAATCGACTCGGAATATGGCGTAGATAAGGCAGCTCTTGCTGAACTTGAGGACGCATCGGATTATGTGAGGATCGGTCACCTCAGAAAACCTGAGAATATCAGGGAATTTATGAGAAGAGCAGCCGACAGGCTAGAAGTGGATGAAAGGTTCTTCAGATATGCCGGCGACATGGACGTTGAGATCCGTAAAGCTGCCTGGTGTACTGGTTCAGGTTCTGAATTCATGGAAGCAGCCCTCATCGCTGACTGTGATCTATATATAACGGGAGACCTCAAGTACCATGATGCCCAGAAGGCCAGGGAGCTGGGAATAAACCTACTCGATCTGGGCCACTGGGGAACTGAAAAGATATTTGTAAGGAACATGACAAGCGATCTGATAGACCTTGAAGATGAAGGTTTTGAACTGGTAAAATCAGATCTGGATCTGAATCCTTTTGCATTTTAAGTATCCGGGGGTTAATTATGGACTGCACGAGATTTGGAAATAAACTGACGTATTACAGAGAAAAGAACGACATGACGGAGAGGGAGCTTGCAAGGAAGCTCCACGTCACCACGGGCACAGTGGTGAAACTTGAAATGAGTGAGAAGGAACCGAGCATGGCTCTTGTGTCCAGAATATCCCGCCTCTTCGGTGTTGATTTCAGCCAGTATCTCGACATGGACGAGAAACACAGAGGCGCTCATCACTTTGATATGGATGATCCTGAGTATTCGCCCATGTCCGGTAAGACAGATAGGAAAACACGCAGGGTAAATATTGAGAAGCGTTCATTCTCAATGCCCGACGGAAACGACGCTATCAGAAAGATTTTGTCGAAGATATTTATTGCCCTGGGCGGCCTGTTAATTGTATTCCTGGAAGATATAGCTGTTTTTATCTTCGGGGACAAATCCCTGGGAATGTTCCTGATACCACTTGCTTTTATACTCGTAATAGTGGGAACTTTCATGGGGAAGAAACGATGACATATTAAAAGCCATTCAGACGAATGGCTTTTTTTCTTATAGTCTTTCAACCATGTATTCCAGCCTTTCCACTCTGTGGCGCTGGGTCCTCAGTTCATCGAAGGTGGTGAGGGACCCCTGGGATTTGGATTCCAGCTTGAGCTTCTCGAGATGAAGGGCGTTTCTGAGATATTCCTCAGTAAGCTCGTTTCTGTATTTGAGAAGGGTCAGGGGATATTCGAATTCCACATCGTCCGGGTCTGCATTTACGAAGAGTGCTCTTCCGAAGGATTCCACTGTGAGAATGGGCCATATGAATTTGCCTTCTCTAGCCAGATCCTCGTGAACTACGGTGAAGTCGTTGTCCAGCAGCCAGTATCTCAATCTTCCGATATGCTTTCTGGGCTGAAGTATATATCTTCTGAAGCTGTGGGAATGATGGTAATCCTTTCCGAGAATCTCCTGGATCAGCATTCCGCCCATGCCGGCCATGATGACCGTATCTACTTCTCCGGATTCAAGAACTTCAATTCCGGATCCCTGCCTGAGATCAAAGGGGGCAGCTGAGGGGAGAAGGGCTTCTGCGTTTTCTTTGCATTTCTTAAGGGAACCCTCTGAGATATCGGACATTATGACCTTATCAGTTATGCCGTTTTCGAGAAGGGCAAGGGGGATATAGCCGTGGTCTGTTCCTACGTCGCAGACGGTTTCACCGGGATTTACCTTATCATATATTTTGCTGAGTCTTTCCGTAAGCTTTATCATATTTACCTCTTAATCAAACTAACTCCATCAATTATAAATAAAACGTTGGACAATTTCAAGGAAATCGTGTATATTATCTAATGGCCCGAGTAAGGCCAAATTTATTGTGCAAAGAACAAAGGAAGCATTATGTCAAAAAGACTTGATGAAATAAACAAGAGAAGGATATTCGGTATCATTTCCCATCCAGACGCGGGTAAGACCACTCTTACGGAGAAGCTGCTCCTTCACGGCGGCGCCATAAGAGAAGCAGGTACTGTAAAGGCCAGAAGAAATTCCAAGTTTGCAACTTCTGACTGGATGGAGATCGAGAAACAGAGAGGGATCTCCGTAACCTCATCCGTCATGCAGTTCGAGTATGAGGGAAAGAAGATATCCATTATGGATACACCGGGTCATAACGACTTCGGTGAGGATACCTACAGAATACTTACATCCGTTGACTCTGCTGTAATGGTTATCGACGGAGCCAAGGGTATCGAGGCCCAGACAAAGAAACTCTTCAAGGTCTGCGCCATGAGAGGAATTCCCATCTTCACCTTCATAAACAAGCTGGACAGAGAGACAAAGGATCCCTTTGATCTCATCGAGGAACTTGAGGAAGTACTGGGTATCCAGTCAATTCCCATTACCTGGCCCATAGGGTCCGGCATGAACTTCGAAGGCATCTATGACATTTTCCATAATGAGGCAGTTCTATATAAGGCCAAGAAGACCATAACCATGGGAGAGGACGGAGTCTTCGGACCTGAACTTGAGGATGAGATCGCCGGATATAACCTGGATGCCTTAAGAGATGAGATAGAGCTTATCAAGGGAGCAGGCAATGATTTCAATTCAGAGAAAATTGCCAACGGGACCCTGACACCTGTATTCTTCGGATCAGCCCTGGCTGACTTCGGAACCACACAGTTCCTTGAGCATTTTCTGGCGCTTTCTCCGGCCCCGGGAGCAAGAAAGGCCAAACTGAACGGCGAAGATATCCTGGTAAGACCGGAAGAAGAGGACTTCTCAGGCTTTATCTTCAAGATCCAGGCCAATATGAATCCTGCTCACCGCGACAGACTTGCCTTCTTCAGAATCTGTTCCGGAACCTTCGAAAGAGGAATGGAAGTCAAGCTCAGCCGCACAGGAAAGAACATGAAGCTCGCTCAGTCCACCATGTTAATGGCCAATGAACGTGAAAACGTTGAGACTGCTATTGCGGGTGACGTTATCGGTATATATGACACGGGAAACTATCAGATAGGAGATACGCTCTCAACTGTGAAGGGTGAACTCTTCTTCGAGCCTCTTCCCACATTCCCTGCTGAAATGTTTGCCCTGGTAACTCCAAAGGACACCATGAAGGCCAAGCAGTTCCAAAAGGGCGTTGACCAGCTGGCCCAGGAAGGAGCTATCCAGGTTTACAGGAACCAGTATAACGAAGTAGTCGTAGGTGCTGTAGGTCAGCTCCAGTTCGAAGTATTCGAGTACAGACTGAAGAACGAGTATAACGCAGCTATAAGAATGGACCGCCTTGATATGAGCGTCGTAAGATGGCTGGGTGAGGGCATGGATCTTGAACATGTCAAGGATGTCATAGATTCCAGACAGATGCTGGTCTTCGACCATTTCCAGAGACCGCTTCTTCTCTTTGCAAATCAGTTCACTCTGAACTATTTCCAGGAAAAGCACGAGGATATCAAGCTGGTTGAAGCTCTTGATGTGGTCAATAAATACTGATAACAAAAAATCCGCATATCTTATGCGGATTTTTTCTTGGGTTGGGCCCGGCTGTAAGCCGGGTTCTGTATTA
>CAMPCK010000004.1 GCA_946645735.1 uncultured Clostridia bacterium | reverse complement strand
AGCATCACGCGGTACTCCACACGCTGGCCAGGCTGGAGAAGGAAGGCTTCGAGGTCACACTTCTTGATGTTCACGAAGACGGACTGGTAAGGCCGGAGGAACTGGAGCAGGCTATAAAAGAAGACACCTGCCTGGTCACCATCATGACTGCCAATAACGAGATAGGCACCATCCAGCCCATAAAAGCGCTGGGAGCCATTTGCAAGAAACACGGAGTCATCTTCCACACAGATGCCGTTCAGGCAGTGGGACACATCCCCATCGACGTGGAAGACATGAACATAGATATGTTATCCGCCTCAGCCCATAAATTCCATGGGCCCAAGGGAGTGGGCTTCCTCTATGTGAGGAAAGGCATCACGCTCACCAATATAATTGAAGGCGGAGCGCAGGAAAGGGGGAAACGGGCCGGAACTGAGAATGTTCCGGGTATCATGGCCATGGCAGCCGCGCTTAAAGAGGCAAAGCTCTGTATGAGCGAGACCTCTCCCAGGGTAAGTGCCATGAGAGACCGTCTCATAAAAGGACTTAGTGAGATACCCCATTCTGCTCTTAACGGAGATGCTGAAAAAAGACTTCCAAGCAATGTAAACTTCTGTTTCGAGGGAATCGAAGGCGAGAGTCTTTTGCTTCTGCTGGATCAGAAGGGAATAAGCGCATCATCCGGATCCGCCTGCACTTCAGGATCCCTTGATCCAAGCCACGTGCTGCTCGCCATCGGAAGAGTGCACGATGTGGCCCACGGATCCTTAAGGCTGAGCTTAGGCGAGGATACCACGGAAGAAGAAGTTGACTATATAGTTAAGTCAACGGAAGACGTAGTCAATTATCTCAGAAGTTTCTCCCCTGTGTGGAGAGACCTGGAGTCCGGTAAAGCGGAACACATTCTATAATATTACGGAGGCATAACATGGCATTATATAGTGATAAAGTAATGGATCATTTCCTTAACCCGAGAAACGTGGGAGTTATCGAAGACGCCAACGGAGTGGGAGAAGTCGGAAACGCTAAGTGCGGAGATATAATGAAGATGTATCTTAAGATAGAGGACGGAGTAATCGAGGACGTTAAGTTTGAGACCTTCGGCTGCGGATCAGCCATCGCATCCAGTTCCATGGCAACGGAACTGATCAAGGGAAAGCCCGTTGAAGAAGCAATGAAACTTACAAACAAGGCGGTAGCCGAGGCACTGGACGGACTTCCGGACTATAAGATGCACTGTTCGGTGCTGGCTGAAGAAGCAATTCAGTCAGCTCTGGAGGACTACTACAAAAATAATCCCAAAGACTAGACATTTCAGGAGGACATTAAGATGGGAAAATATAAATTTGAGACATTACAGCTTCACGTTGGACAGGAGCAGGCGGATCCCGTAACGGATTCAAGAGCTGTTCCCATCTATCAGACAACATCATATGTATTTCATAACAGCAAGCACGCGGCTGACCGTTTCGGGCTGGCAGATCCGGGGAACATCTATGGACGACTGACGAATTCAACCCAGGATGTGCTGGAGAAGCGTCTCGCTGCTCTTGAAGGAGGATCCGCTGCCCTCGCTCTTTCATCAGGAGCCGCAGCCATAACCTATACAGTTCAGGCTCTTGCCGCAAATGGCGGTCACATAGTAGCCCAGAAGACCATATACGGAGGAAGCTATAACCTTCTTGAGCATACTCTTCCTCAGTACGGCATCAGGACTACCTTCGTTGATGCACATAAACTTGAAGAGGTGGAAGGGGCTATTGAAGAGGATACAAGAGCCATATATATCGAGACCCTGGGTAATCCCAACAGCGATATTCCTGATATCGACAAGATTTCAGAGATAGCTCATAAGCATGGTCTTCCGGTGGTTGTTGACAACACCTTCGGAACGCCCTATCTCATCAGACCCTTCGAGCACGGTGCTGATATCGTAGTCCATTCCGCAACAAAGTTCATAGGAGGACACGGCACAACCTTAGGCGGAATCATAGTTGACGGAGGAACCTTTGACTGGAAAGCTTCCGGCAAGTATCCCGCCATCGCTGATCCGAACCCCAGCTACCACGGAGTATCCTTCGTGGATGCAGCAGGTCCCGCAGCTTTTGTTACATACATCAGAGCAATCCTCTTAAGAGACACGGGAGCCTGCATTTCACCCTTCAACGCATTCCTTCTCCTTCAGGGAGTGGAGACCCTGTCTTTAAGACTTGACAGACATGCGGAGAACACTAAGAAGGTGGTAGAATATCTCTCGAAGCATCCGCTGGTTGAGCATGTGAACCATCCTTCACTTCCCGACCACCCGGATCATGAACTCTATGAGAAGTATTTCCCTAACGGCGGAGCATCCATTTTCACCTTTGAGATAAAGGGCGGACAGGAAGAAGCCTGGAAGTTTATTGATAATCTGGAGATCTTCTCACTCCTTGCCAATGTAGCGGATGTGAAGAGTCTGGTTATTCATCCGGCTTCCACAACACATTCTCAGCTGACCGAAGAAGAACTGCTGGATCAGGGAATCAAACCCAATACCATCAGACTTTCAATAGGAACGGAGCACGTTGATGACATTATCGCTGACCTTGAAAAAGGATTCAGCGCCATATAGACAAGACATTCAAGGAAGGTGACCGAAATGGCAAAGATATATAAAGGAGCGATTGAACTCATAGGAAAGACTCCCCTTGTGGAGATCGTAAATATAGAAAAGGAACTGGACCTCAAGGCAAGAGTCCTTGTAAAACTTGAATATTTCAATCCTGCAGGATCCGTCAAGGACAGAATCGCCAAGGCTATGATCGAAGACGCTGAGGAGAAGGGCCTTCTTAAGGAAGGTTCTGTAATCATCGAACCCACTTCTGGAAATACCGGAATCGGTCTCGCAGCCATAGCAGCTGCCAAAGGCTATAGGATTATCCTCACCATGCCCGAGACCATGAGCGTTGAGAGAAGAAACATCCTCAAGGCTTACGGGGCAGAGCTGGTGCTGACCGAGGGAGCCAAGGGCATGAAGGGAGCCATCGCCAAAGCCGAAGAACTGGCAAAAGAGATCGAAGGAGGATTCATACCCGGACAGTTTGTAAACCCTGCAAACCCTGCTGTTCATAAGGCGACCACAGGCCCTGAGATCTGGGAGGACACCGATGGAAACGTGGATATCTTCATCGCAGGAGTCGGTACCGGCGGAACTGTGACAGGAACAGGTGAATACCTCATAGCGCAGAATCCGGAAATCAAAATAATTGCAGTGGAACCCGACGATTCGCCTGTACTCTCCGAGGGAAGATCCGGAACTCACAAGATCCAGGGAATCGGCGCAGGCTTCGTACCCGAAGTTCTTAACACCGGCGTATACAACGAAGTATACAGGGCAACCAACGAAGAAGCATTTACAGCAGCCAAGCTTCTTGCGAAGACTGAAGGAATCTCTGTCGGAATCTCATCCGGCGCAGCCCTTTCGGCAGCCATCAGGCAGGCAGGTCTACACGAAAACGAGGGAAAGACCATTGTGGCCCTTCTTCCCGACAGCGGAGACAGATATTACTCTACAGCACTTTTTACCGAATAACTTGTATACCCATGATTCACTTAAAAAGGGTGTCCTTAAGGCTAGGCCTGGGACACCCTTTTTAATTTAAAAACCCCGCATAGGCGGGGCAGTCATCTGACAATTAAAGTTTCTCGAATCCTGTATTGGTATCGTGCTTTACACGGTCGTGCTCTTCAGCACGCTTACCGTCGTTCCACTGATCCATGGTACCTACAAGGTAACCTGTGATTCTTCTGATTCTCTCGAAAGGAGCCTTCTCGAATTCGTAGTGCAGATCAGCGAAATCACCGTCCAGATTGATGTCAAGGGATTTCAGCTTTCTGTTGTACTTCTTCTCTAAATATCCGACGTATGCAAGGCTCTCTCTGGCAGATGCGTTTCCTGTGATTGCAACACTCATTTCTTTTTCCTCCTTAGTATATCTAGAAATTGTGGTTTTTCGGCTTATTTTTACCGGAAATCAACAATATTTTGCGCTCCAGTATGTATTATATACCTACAAATCAAAAAATTAAACATCAATTTCAAAAAATTTTTAAAAAATTTTTTCAGTGGAAAAGACCTGAGAATATCAGAAGGAGAAGATTGTTGTCATAGAGATCCTGAGCGAAGAAAGAGCCGTCGAACCAGGCCATGATTTCCTGAGCGCTGCCGGGTGATACGAGGCTTGCTATAGGGAAAAGAAGAGCCAGGAACAGGAAGACTGCAATGAGTCCCAGTACGATACCCATAATGAGGCCCAGGAACCAGTCAAGAGTGCCTGTGAAGCCTTCCTTGTCACGGGATTTTTTTGCAGCGTTAACAAGAAGGCCGAGAATGATTCTGAGACCTACTAATATAATAATGAAGGAAAGGACTATCCAGGCAGCCTGATTTATGCGGACAGCGGTCTCGGCAATGAAACTTGAGGATGCAGAATCAGCACCTTCCCTGAAGATGCCGGGGAGGGCCTGATAGACTTCAGAGTCCTGCCACTTGTCCTGAAGGTAGCTGTTGATCCTTAAGCCCGTGGACTCTCCGACAGGGGTCCCTGCAATAAAGCGTCCGAGAGGTCCTGAGATAAAATAGGCCGCAACAACAGAAGCGATGCCCTTGAAGAAGCCCGCAACTGTTCCCATGAAGCCCTTTCTCATGGAAAGGAAAATGGTAAGCACGAATATTAAGATGACCGCAATATCCATTTTCATTTCTGTCCTCCTGTGATTCTCCTCTGGGGCAGAGAAGGTCACACTGGATATTTTACAACATTTCTCTGATTTTTTGAAGGGGATATTTGCTGTAATTGCACTTTGTATGCAAAATTCATGTTGAACAAAGGCCGTTTTTATGGTAAAATCATCGGGTATGGAAACTTATATGCTTGAAGCCTTAAAAGAGGCCAAAGTGGCGGCTGAAATGTCAGAAATTCCTGTCGGAGCCGTCATCGTAAAAGACGGAGAGATCATTGCCCGCGGCCACAATACGACGGACACCGACGGTGATCCCACAGCCCATGCAGAGATAAACGCCATCAGGCAGGCCGGGAAGTATCTTAAGGATACCCTGAACTGGAGAAGGCTCACGGGCTGCGACATGTATGTGACCATGGAGCCCTGCTCCATGTGTGCGGGTGCTTTGGTATGGGCGCGTATAGAGCATCTCTATGTGGGAGTCATGGACCCCAAGGCGGGAGGCTGCGGTTCCGTACTTAATATAATAGGGGAAGAGAAACTGAATCATCAGGTTGAACTTATCGAAATAGATGACGGCCCCATCAAGGATGAGTGCCGTGAGGTCATACAGGGTTTTTTCAGGGATCTGAGACTAAAAGCAAAAGCTAAAAAAGCGGAGGAAAAGAACTTATGAAGAGAATATGCCGTATCTTACTTGTTATAACGGTTATTATGATGATGACTGCAGGCCTGTGCTTCGCAGAGGGAACAGAGGGAGGACTTAATCTGAACGACTCCTATCCCAAGGACGGAGCAACGGGAGCTGCCATAGAGAACTTTGACGTCAAGCTGTATTTCGACCATGAAATGACAGGCGACACTTTAAAGAGCGTTAACGACGGCTGCTTCACCCTTATCGATGAAGACGGAAACACCCTTCCTACCATGGTTCTCTATTCACCCAAGGAATCCGGAGTAGTTATGGTTCTCTTTGACCCCAACGCCGAAAACCTCGGTTCCGACGGAAAGCAGATCACCATTCAGGGAAATAAAGAATATACTCTCAAGATCTCAGGAGATTTAAGGGACGATGAAGGAAACACTCTTGGTCAGGACAAGACCATCAAGTTCACCACCATCAACCAGACAAGAAACTCCATTGTCAGCATGCTCTTAATGCTCGTACTCTATGCAGGTATCATCGGATTCTCCTTAAGAAATGCCAAGAAGCAGGCTGAAAAGCAGGCCAAGGAAGCAAAGGTAAATCCTTACAAGGAAGCCAAGAGAACCGGCAAGTCCGTAGAAGAGATCGTCGAAAAGGAAAACAAGAAGAAGGCCAAGGCTGAGAAGAAGGCTGAGGATGAAGAAGACGACGAGGATGATGAGGAAGAAGAGGACTATCTTGAAGAAGGACATTACAGAGTTAAATCTGTAAGGACCGTTGCAAGCGGCGGAAGCTCCTACATCACCGGAAGAAAGGCAGAGGCCGAGGCAAGAAAAGAAAGAGAAGAGAGAATTGCCAGGTCCATGGCTAAACAAAAGGGAAAAGGCAAAGGTAAGAAAAAATAAAACTCAGATCATTCGCCAAAATCAACCTGTCCATGGATGTTCTGGGCATAAGAGACGACGGTTACCATGAGGTGGCCACCGTCATGCAGCAGATATGCCTCTATGATGACATAGAGATCCTGTGGCAGGAGGCCGGGAAGGATGAATATGATCCTTCCGAAGGCTCAAAACTTAATATAAATATCAAGACCAACAAGAAGTTTCTGCCGACAGACCAGAGAAATCTGGCATACAAGGCTGTCCTTCTCATGGAGGAGAAGGCTAAGGAAATGGGCAGAGACATATCAGGAATCCTCGGTATCAGCATATATAAGAGGATACCTGTTGCCGCAGGTCTGGCAGGAGGTTCCGGAAACGGCGCCGCTGTGATCATCGGCCTTAACCGCCTGTGGGATCTCGGCCTTGATACCAGAGAACTCTGCAGGATCGGTGCTCTTCTGGGATCCGACGTATCCTTTATGGTGCTCACCCAGAACAGCAGATATTCCTGCGCTCTCGGAGAAGGAAGAGGAGAGATACTCACACCCATCGGAAGAGAGCTTGATATGTGCTTTCTTCTTGCCAAGCCCAAGTTCGGGGTTTCCACCAAGGAAGTATATAAGGGCGTCGATGAAGCGGGAGAACTCGATCACCCGGACAGATATGCCCTCATGAAAGCCATTGAAGAAGGCAATACTGAAGAGGTCATAGCAAACATGGGAAACGTTCTGGAGGCCTATACCCTTAAAGCCTATCCTGAAGTGGAGAAGCTGAAGGAGATGATAGCCGGGACAGATGGTGTGAGATTCACCATGATGAGCGGAAGCGGCCCCACGGTCATCGGATTCTATGACGACCTGGGCAAGGCCAAAAAAGCAGCCGGATATTTCAAGAAACTCGGATATGAAAGCTTCTATGCCGGCAATATGAGAAGGAGCAGAGGGAAACACCTATGATCAATTTCACATTACAGAATCATAAACCTTTGAGAGAAATCGTATACGAAGAATTAAAGCGTCAGATCATGGTAGGGGAGATAGCTCCCGGAACCAGAATGATGGAGGTTGAACTTGCAGATGAGATGGGCGTAAGCCGCACCCCTGTGAGAGAGGCAATACGTAAACTTGAGAAGGAAGGGCTTGTAACCATCGAGCCCAGAAGAGGAGCATATGCCTCTGATATTTCCGCCAAGGAAATGGTGGACATCCTGGAAGTAAGACAGGACCTTGAGGGAATGGCAGCCGGAATCGCTGCTCAGAAGATCACTGAAGAAGGCAAGGAAGAACTGGAGAGACTCGTTCAGGTATATAAGGAATCCGTTGAAAAGGAGGATATCGAAGAGATCATCGCAAACGATGAGGCTTTCCATAAATATATCGTATCCTTAAGCGGAAACAAGACCCTGATCAAAATGGTATCCCAGGTTCAGGAACTGGTCCTTAGATTCAGATACATATATTATGAAGATTTCTCAAGATTCAGAAATCAGCCCACAGAGCATCAGGCAATAGTAGATGCCATCTTAAGCGGCAGTTCCTCAAGTGCCAGGATCAATGCAGAAGAGCATCTGGCAAGA
Organism: uncultured Clostridia bacterium; assembly: GCA_946645735.1. The sequence goes on along the minus strand of CAMPCK010000004.1, from coordinate 5,329 downwards.
CTCAAGGACTTCGTAATAAAAGAGGGAAACAAACTCAACAAACATCCTGAAAACAACAAATAATAAAAACAGGAGCCTTCGGGCTCCTGTTTAGTTATATAGGTATTTATCAGATCGAGAAGGGTCTTTGCTGAATCAGTTTCCTGACTCATCGTTTCCCTGATTTTCCTGAGGTGCAGTCTGAGGCTGTGATTCCTCCAGCTGGAGACTGATCTTGATCATTTCGTTGTCTCTTACTACAGTGAAGGTAACCTCGTCTCCGATATTGTGCTTCTGGATAAGGCTTACGAGCTGTGCGGAACTTGTGATCTTGGTATCGTCGAGATAGTAGATCAGGTCGCCTGCCTTGAGACCGGCCTTCTTGGCATTATTTCCGGTAACGTCCTTGATGTATACGCCGGTGATGGCTACGCCTGCACGCATAGCGGCATTGGCATCCGTAAGATCCACGATGGTGATACCAGCCTGAGGTCTTCCCTCAACATAACCGTTCTCGATAAGGGACTTGGCTACACTTGCTACCTTGTCGCAGGGAATTGCGAAGCCGAGGCCTTCAACATCGGAACCGGATGACTTGGCAACAACGATACCGATGAGATTTCCGTACTGGTCGAAGAGTCCTCCGCCGGAGTTTCCGGGGTTGATGGAAGCTGATGTCTGGATCAGGGTCATCTGCTTGCCGTCAAGGGTTATTTCTCTTTCGAGGGCTGAAACGATGCCTTCAGTTGCTGTTCCGGATAAGGTACCGAGAGGGTTTCCGATGGCAACAACTGCATCTCCTTCGTTGACATTTGCCATATCGCCGAAGGTTACTGCGGGAAGTCCTGTTGCATCTATCTTAAGAACTGCCACGTCTGTCATGGAGTCAGCAGCTACAACATTGGCCGTGTATTCAGTGCCGTCATGAAGAGTTACCTTGATATTGGATGCGCCGGATATTACATGATTATTGGTAATTACATATCCGTCTTCGGAATAAATAACGCCGGAGCCCGCACCTTCTGTTACATACTGTCCCGCCCAGAAGTCTGTCTCAACAGTTTCTGTGGAAATAGCAACAACTGAGTTTTCATTCTTTGCGATGATCTCCTGAATGGAGAGAACAGAACCCGTAGATCTTGCCAGGTTGTAGTTTGTCGTCTTGATGGTCTTGTCCACGGTTGTTCCGCCGAAGGTGGACATGGCAATAGCATAGCAGGCTGCACCGATAAAGGCTGAGAGGATCATGCAGATTATGAGCACGATCACAAACATCTTTCTGGTCACATACTTAGGCTCCTTGGCATAAGATCCTGCTCCCTGATATGCATTGCTGTAGTTGTAATAAGTCTGCGGTTCCCTTCTGGTCACGTCCGAGGGATCCCTGCTTTCTGCCTGATAGTTGAATTTTTCCCAATCGTCCATGGTTTTGCCTCCTGTAATGATGCATATATAATTCAGGCAATTGGCCTGTTTTGATAATCATCCTCAAGCAATTCAAATTATATTGAACATTTGTGATATTTATGTGTAAAAAAGATGTGAAATATGATAAAATAAAATGTAAAAAAAGAGGGATATGTATGAAAAACGTAATAACAGGAATAGACAGAAGCGGTTCTTACCGCGTTTATCTGGCCATCACCACTGACATGGTGGAGGAAGCCAGAAAGATACATGATACGACGCCCCTTGCATCGGCTGGCCTCGGAAGAGTCCTCACGGGAGCCGGTTTAATGGGACTTGATTTAAAGAATGAGTCAGATAAGCTCACGGTTCTTTTCAAGGGAGACGGACCGGCGGAGCAGATACTGGCCACGGCAACCCAGGGCGGAAAAGTCAAGGGATTTATTGCCAATCCCGCCTGCGATCTTCCCCTGAATGACAGGGGAAAACTTGATGTGGGAGGATCTCTTGGAATAGGAAACCTTACGGTAATCAAGGATCTGGGTCTCAAGGAACCCTATGTGGGAACCATCGCACTCGTAGACGGAGAGATCGCCGATGACCTTACGGCATATTACTATATTTCAGAACAGCAGAACACAGCAATTTCCCTGGGAGTAAAGGTGGATACGGACTGGAGCATCAAGGCTGCAGGAGGCATGTTCATCCAGATGCTTCCCGGAGGAGATGAGAAGGCAGTGGATGCTCTTGAGGAGATGCTGGCGGACCTTCCTCCCATTACCACCATCGTTGAGGAGACAGTAGAAGGAAACAAGGGAAAGTCTGAAGAGGGAATAATGCAGGCCATGATGGACAGAGTATTCGGATCCATGCCTGAGGAATTCAGACCGGTAGCCTTATCATACAGAGAGCTCAGATGGCAGTGTGACTGTTCAGAGCCGAGACTTGAGAAGGTCCTCATGTCCATAGGAAAGAAGGACCTTACAGAAATAATAGAAGAAGACGGGGAGGCCGAACTCGTATGTCAGTTCTGCCTTAAAAAATATCACTTTGATAAGGAACACCTTCTTAAGATACTGGAGGAGATCCAATGAACAAGCGAAAAATAGCCATCGTATTCGGCGGAAGATCATCGGAGCATGACGTGTCCCTCATGTCTGCTGCATCGGTTATCCGCGCAATAAATAAAGAGAGATATGAACTTGTATATATAGGGATAACCAGAGAGGGCGAGTGGAGAAGGCTGGTCCTTCCCGAAGGAAAGGATGCTCTTTTTGCAGCAGCTTCCCTTGAGGACGGATCCTGGCTTGGCTTATCCGAAACCTTCAACATGAGCTATATAAAGAAGGTGGCAGATTTTGCTCTTCCCATAGTTCACGGTCCCTACTGCGAGGACGGAAAGCTTCAGGGATTTTTTGAAACAGTAGGAATCCCCTACGGAGGATGCGGAGTCCTGGCATCGGCTCTTGCCATGGACAAGCTGGCCGCCAAGGACGTCTTCGACAAGGTGGGATTCCCCATCTGCAAGCACAGAGCCTTATTTAAGTTCAAGTATGATGAAGACCGCGAGAAGGCCGAAAGATCCGTCGAATCGGAATTAGGCTATCCGTGTTTCGTGAAGCCTGCCAACATGGGCTCTTCCGTAGGAATCACCAAAGCCCATAACAAGGCAGAGTTCTTCAGAGCCTGCGATCTGGCCTTCAGGTATGACAAGAGACTCATAATCGAAGAAGCGATCGACGCAAGAGAAATCGAGGCGGCAGTCTTAGGAAACGCACATCCGGAAGCAGCAGTTCTCGGGGAGATCATTCCTCACGGTGAATTCTATACCTACGAATCCAAGTATGAAGATGAGGCATCGGTCCTCAAGATCCCTGCAGATATTTCACCGGAAATGACAGAGGAAATCAAAAGGATCGCCGTTGAAGCTTTCCAGGCCATTGACGGAGAGGGCTATGCAAGAGTCGACTTTTTCGTAGAGAAAAACACCAACAGGATTCTTTTGAATGAGATCAATACCCTGCCGGGCTTTACCAAGATAAGCATGTTCCCCATGCTCTGGGAGGCAGCCGGTTTAAGCTATCCGGACACCATAGAAAGGATAATAGAACTGGGATATGAAAGATATTACGATCAAAATAACAGGCAAGCAATGTTATGATGACATTGAAGAGGAGCAGATGGAGTTTGTTACAGACGGCAGACTCTATGAAAAGAACGGCTTCTACTATCTTATATATGACGAATCAGAGATATCCGGGCTGGAAGGGTTCCGGACGACTTTGAAGTTCGATGACAAGTCCCTTAAGATGAAGCGAATCAGCAAGGAAGGCCCCGGGCCTGAGCTGTACTTCGAAGAGGGCAAGCGCTTCTCGTCGAATTACGACACTCCCATGGGACCCATGGAGATTGAAGTACTGACCAGGTCAGTCAGAAATCTCATGGACAAGGAAGCCCAGAAGGGCAAACTCGATATTGAGTATGACGTATCCATGGGCGGCGTTGCAGAAGGTAAAAACAAACTGATTATAGATGTAATGTGAGGTGATAAAAATGCAGAAAATAGGTTTCGATTCCGAGAAGTACATTGAGGAACAGTCTAAGTACATACTGGAGAGAATCAATCATAAGAACAGCGAAAGACTGTATCTGGAGTTCGGCGGGAAACTCGTCCACGACAAGCACGCCATGCGTGTGCTTCCCGGATTTGACGAAAATGCCAAGATCAAGCTCCTTGAGAAAATGAAGGATCAGGCAGAAATCATTATCTGCATTTATTCCGGAGATATAATAAATTCCAAGACAAGACAGGATTTCGGTATAACCTATGACCTGGAAGTGCTGAGACTGATCGACATCTACAGAAAGTATGATCTTAAGATAAACTCCGTAGTTGTAACAAGGTATCAGGAATCACCTGCCGTAGAGCAGTTCATCAATAAGCTTCAGAGAAGAGATATCAAGGTTTACAAGCATTTCTTTACCAAAGGATATCCTACAGACGTGGATACCATTGTATCTGAAGAAGGATACGGAGCAAATCCCTACATAGAAGTTACCAAGCCCCTTATCGTAGTAACCGGCCCCGGCGGCGGATCCGGCAAGCTGGCAACCTGCCTTTCCCAGCTTTATCATGAATACAAGCTTGGAAGAAAGGTAAGATATGCCAAGTTCGAGACTTTCCCCGTATGGAACCTTCCTCTTAAGCACCCCGTTAACATCGCCTATGAGGCAGCAACTGCTGACCTTAAGGACGTAAACATGATAGACAGCTTCCATCTGGAAGCCTATGGCGAGAAAGCCGTAAACTATAACAGAGACCTGGAAGTATTCCCCGTAATCAAGAGGATCATCGATACCATCACAGGAGAATCCGAATATCAGAGTCCTACGGATATGGGTGTTAACCGCGTAGGCTTCTGCATCACTGATGATGAAGTAGTAAGAGAAGCAGCCATCCAGGAAATCATCAGAAGATTCATGATGGCCAAGGTGGACTACAAGAAGGGCAAGATCGATTCCAAAGTGCTTGAGAGATCCGAACTTCTCATGAAGGATGTGGGAGCCAAGGAAACAGACAGATCCGTAGTGCTTCCCGCAAGAGAATATGCTCTCAAGAAGCAGGAACTGGACAAGAAATATCTGAACGTGGTAGTAATGGCCATGGAGCTTCCTGACGGAACGATCGTTACAGGCCGTTCTTCAAGAAGAATGGTTGCTGCAGGAGCATGCATCCTGAACGCAGTAAAGAAACTGGCAGGACTGCCGGATCCTCTCTACGTAATCTCCCCTGAGGTGTTCTCCAATATGCAGAACCTGAAGGTGGAGGTGCTCCATCATGACAGGACATCATTAAATGTAGATGATATTCTGACCGCACTCTCTATCTCCGCGGATATGAACGAAAACGCCAACAGAACAGTAGGAATGCTGTCACAATTAA
>CAMPCK010000003.1 GCA_946645735.1 uncultured Clostridia bacterium | reverse complement strand
GAGGACGTTAAATCCTTTTGCAAAATATCTGGCCGCAAAATGATACATCTCTTCCTTCCATCCCGTGTAGCCGTGAAGAAGTATGACCCATGGCTTGCCCTCCGGTTCTTCCTGCCTGAAACATGCGGCAATAAGTTCATATCCGTCAGCTGATTCGGCCTTTATTTTAAAGCCTTCAGTATTCTCAAGAAAATCCTTCGTCTCCTCCCTTGCCGCCTCAGCGTTCTCAGTTATATTGTCGGTCTTCACCATCTCAGAATATCCCTGCTCCGTCACCCTCTCGAAGGCTTCCAGCTTTCTCATGAAATCAGGCACAAGGGCGGCGCTCACGATAACATTCCCGATCACCGAGTATATGACCAGGACAGCTGCAATAACAATTATCAGGATTTTGTTTCTTTTTCTGAGACTCTTCATACAAAAAATATAACTGCCCGGTTAAGGGCAGTCAATGATTTTTCTTTTATTTCTCCGCAGCTCTCATGAAGAACGCTATAATCGTCATTATCACAGCAAGCACTGATGCAAAGCAGAAAGAAAGGTGCGTGAGACCCAGTCCTCCGAGTAAGGCCGTCACCAGAGACATGACGAAGGGCGAAAGGAACTGCCCGAGATACAGTGCTGCCGAGATCATATGACGTACAGCGCAAGACCGGTCATGACCAGGGTCCTGGATCCGTATTTTTTGCAAAGGGACGGAAAGATGAAGCTTGTAAGGAAGATAAAGAGCGCAGGCATGCTTATGATAAGCTGCACAACTGTATCAGGTGAATCAGAGAAATGCTCTCTGATGGTTCCGAGAGCCGGCGCTACGGCTGCTCCTGCCATGACTGTAAGAAGTGACAGCGACAGGATCGCCGTCATCATGCCTTTTCTGTTTTTTTGTTTTTTCATTGTGACCTCTTTTCTCCGGACCGCAATAAAAAAGCGCAGGTCCGATCGTAATATGCAATCGGACTTACGCTTGTCTGCAACTCATTGCGAAATGTATTATAGCAAAAATATTTTGCTCATGTAAGTGTTTTTTAATAGAAGGTTGCAACTTCCTCTTCAGGAGGATCGCACTTGACGACTTCCTTCACGTGGAATACAGGGCCGACAGCCTCGTACATGTCGTTGTACTCACGTACGATCTCTGCAGTCATTACGACCCAGCCGCCGTGATCGAGTTCACGGGACTTGGGATACTTGGCAACCAGTCCGCCGAACTGGATGTCCTGGACGCAGCAGGTCATGATATGACGTCCGATAACGAACTCATCGGGCTTCAGGCCGCCGCCGAGAAGAGTTCTTCCCTTGAACTTGACGGTCTTGCCGTAATAATTTGCTTCGTTATCGTTCATGTCGGCATACCACATGGCGTAGTCCTGATCCTTGATCTCGATAACCTTGGCGTTCATGTCAAAGGGAAGCGGATCCTCGATGTTGTCAAGCTCGATGTCGTTGGGACCGTATTCGTAGATGATGTCGCATCTTCTGTTGGCCTGACGCACGATCTTATGAAGGGGCATCTGGTCCATTTCCCTGGTCATGTGCTTGAAAACGATGGATTCAGTGGACTTGATCTTGTCATATACAAGCTGACGCATATTGTCGTTATAGCTTACGAAATTTCTTGCATCAGCAAAGGTCATCTCCTGATAAACTGTCCAGTTCTCAGGAAGATTGTTATAGAGCTGGTCAAGGACCCACATGCCGTTATATTCGATAACGACCTTCTCGGCATTGCAGAGAGCTGCAGCGTTGACCATCCAGGTCTCCGTAAGCTCCTCTTCATCCTCGAGAGTCATGATCTTGACGTTTGATGATGCAAACTTCACAGGGCTGTACTCGGTCTCACCCTCTTCAGTAACGATGAGAAGAGTCTTCTGTCCGTCATTAAAGTTGGGATCCTCCAGAGTCTCCTGGATGAAGGTGGTCTTACCGGCATCCAGGAATCCCGTAAAGAGATATACAGGTATTTCTTTCTTATTCATTCTTTACTCCAGTTTATTCAGATTAGATTCCGAAGAGTTCCTTTACAGCGTCCTCTTCAACACCGGCGCCGATAACGACGATTCTTCCGGTAATCTCAGCTGAGCCGTATCTTACGTCAGGTTCGCCGGGTACGTAGTCGAAGTGGATCCACTGTCCGTCTTCAGCTTCAACGATTCCCTTGGCACGGAGGATCTGTCCGTATTCGCCGAAGTCCTGAAGCTGTCCTAAGCACTCATTGATAAATTCCTGAGTGAATTTCTTTGTTGTCTCATATCCATAGGAATCGAAGACCTCATCAGCATGATGGTGTCCGTCATGGTGATGATGGTGATGATGTCCGTGGTGGTCATGGTGGCAGCTGCACTCGGGATCATCGCACTCCTCGTCATCATCGTGATGATGGTGGTGATGCTCGTGCTCGTCCTCATCGTCGTCATCATCGTGGTCATGATGGTGATGATGTTCGTGTTCATGCTCATCGTCGTCATCATCGTGGTCGTGGTGATGGTGATGTTCGTGCTCATGCTCATCATCGTCATCGTCATGGTGGTGATGATGCTCATGTTCATGCTCCTCATGCTCCTTCTCGAGAAGTTCGATGGCCTGCTGAAGAGTATCCTTGTTCTCCATGGCAGCCAGGATCTGCTTTCCGTCAAGCTGATCCCAGTCAGTTGTGATGATGGTTGCATGGTCATTGTGAGCTCTTAAGAGTTCAACCACTGCCTTTAACTTATCCTCTGCCATTCCCTTGGTGTGGCTGAGAATGATGGCTGATGCGTGCTCTACCTGGTTGTTGTAGAACTCGCCGAAGTTCTTCATATATACCTTTGCCTTCTTGGCATCAACTACTGTGGTGAAGCCATTAAGCTGAAGGTTGGGGTCATTGAGTCCCTCTACGGCCTCAACGATATCAGATAACTTGCCAACTCCTGAAGGTTCGATGAGGATCCTGTCGGGGTGGAACTGTTCAAGAACCTGTTCCAGGGAAGCACTGAAATCCCCTACTAAGCTGCAGCAGATGCAGCCTGCGTTCATTTCATTGATCTGGATGCCGGAATCCTTGAGGAACCCTCCGTCGATTCCGATTTCACCGAATTCGTTTTCGATGAGCACTACCTGCTCACCCTTATAAGCTTCTTCTACAAGCTTCTTGATAAGAGTGGTCTTGCCTGCTCCCAGGAAACCGCTGAAAATATCAACTTTTGCCATTAAAAATCACCTCTTGTATGTAAAAAATATATTTAACTTGGTTATCCGGCGCTAACGCCCTTTTCAAACACCCAAATATTATACCACAAATTACAGATAAAAACCATTTTTATTAAAAATGCTTCTGCAGTTTTTTGCAGAAGCATATATTATCAGTTCAGTAAGAAGCCTGCTCCCAGGAACATGACCGCCGATATGGCCGCGCACACGATGCCGAAAGGCGCCTGCGTTACAGCGTGGTCGAAGTTGTTGCAGCCCGTTGCAGCCGATGTGATTACCGTAGCATCTGAGTAGAAGCAGATGTGGGATCCGAATACGCCGGCAGAGAGAACTGCGGATACTGCCAGAGTAACGTCGCATCCGATACCCTGTGCAAGAGGGATAACAATGGGAAGAGCAATGATGTACATTCCCCAGTTGGTTCCCGTGATGAACTCAGTGATTGCCAGGGCGATGAATACCACAAGAGGCATCACCTGAGGCGTTACAAACTGAGTAGCAGTCTCTATAACATAAAGTGTGAAATGGATCTGGTTGTTGACTTCCGCAAAGAGGAAAGCCAGAACCATGAGAAGAAGCGGCATGATCATGTTCTTGAGGCCGTCAAGAGCAACGTCCGTGAACTCTTCGGGAGTCATTACGTCCTGGGCCAGATAGAATACGAAGGTAAATGCCAGAGCCAGGAGAATTCCCAGCTGCATATCGAAGTCAAGGATAACGGTTCCTCCAACGAGAACGATGATGGGTCCGAAGAGGTTCATCATTTTGGGATTCTCGTAGATGATATCGTCCTTGCCTGCTCTGATATCGATCTTCTCTGAATCGGGAGGTGCCAGAGGCCCTCCGTTCTTGACTCTTTCGAAAGCCTTCTTCATGGGTCCGAAGATGGGAATTACTCCAAGAATTACCAGAGGAACGAAGATGGCAGCGATCCAGCCGTAGAAGTTAAAGGGAATGGTCTTTACGAAATATTTAAGTCCCTCCCCGGAAGGTGCCCAGCCGTTGGTCTCCAGGATCCTTGAGCAGAATACGGCCCAGGTGCTGATGGGAATGATGACGCATAAGGGAGCTGCTGTGGAGTCCACGATATATGAGAGGAATTCCCTGGGTACCCTGTGCTGGTCCGTGAGCTTTGTCATGCAGGAGCCTACGGTAAGTGAATTGAGATAGTCGTCGATAAAGATGACAACTCCCAGGAACCAAGTCCACATGAGAGCAGCCTTTCCTGTCTTGGCCTTCTTTGAGATCCACTGTCCGAAGGCGAAGGCGCCGCCGGATTTCTCGATAAGAGCGATAAGGCTTCCCATGAGTCCGCAGACGATAATGAGCCAGGCGATATCCTCACTCATCATGACGCCCAGGAGACCGTCGCTGAAGTTACCGAATATGTTTGAGAACCACGTTCCCAGTCCTCCCTCGCCCGGTTTGGATACCATTATGAATCCAAGAAGAGACGCAAGAGTCAGGGCTTCGATGATCCTTCTGGTTGCAAATATATATACAATCAAAAAAATTGCCGGGATAACTGAAGCAAACCCGAAATCATCAACGTTTCCGGGGAGCAGCAGAGTTATCGCAAAAGCAGCAATTATAACAATCAGCACTATGATGAGAGTGTTTCTGCCTGATGCAGACTTCCTCTCAGATGAAAAAAATTTGAACAACTATCATCTCTCCTTTTTGATCAGCTGAATAAACCAGCCCGTATAGTAAAAACGGGCTGACGCCTCCGTCAGCCCATCACTTTCAAAAGCAAGATTGATTATATCAAAAGCCCCGAAAATATCAATAGTTTTTTTAAAAAATTTTATCATGTATAAGACACAGTTTTCAGAGCCATTCCTTAAGGCCGTAAATAATGTGTCCCTTGAAGCCTTTTGTGGTATCTCCGTGGTAAAGAGCGCTCAGTACGGACTCCTCTGTAACTTCGGAAACAGCTTCAAAAATCATATCGATTCCCTCATCGAAAAACATCTTAGTTTCCAGGATCTTTTTGTCGCTGTAATGAGGCACCAGATTCGAATTGGAGAAAGCTATGGCAATATCGCCGCTTCCGTTTCCAAGATATGATCCGGTCCTTGCAAGGCCCACCACTGCCCTTTTGGCAATTCTTCTGAGCTGACGTTCATTCAGTGGTATATCCGTTCCGAGAACCACTATAATGGAACCTCTTTCAGGCTCTTTGTTCTCATTGAGCTTAGTCTCGAATTTGTTTCCTCCCACCGTAAGCTCTCCGGGATTTCCGAAGTTTGACATGACGATGCATCCCAGGGTGTATTCTTTTCCATCGATTTCAAGGATCCTCGATGCGGAGCCTATGCCTCCTTTCAGTCCCATGCACCTCATGCCGGTTCCTGATCCAACAGCACCCTCTTCAAACTCTTCGGAAGCGCTCTTTATGGCATTGATGGCATCATCTTCTGTGACGTGCATTCCCCTTATGTCGTTCAGAAGCCAGTCATTGCATTCTGTAACCAGTGAGTTTACCGTACCCGTGGTGTTCCCAATGTCCGGGTTGTTCTCGAGCATGTATCTCACGGTTCCGTTAAGGACGGAGCCTACGCCGAAGGTGTTGGTCATCATAATGGGAGTCTCTATGGTTCCCAGTTCATCCACCTGCACGAGGCCGACACTCTTTCCGAAGCCGTTGATCACTGAAGCTCCGGCCATGACTTTGTCCCTGAAAAGATTTCCGCTGTGGGGGAGAACAGCCGTAACTCCGGTGAAGATGCCCTTTTCCTCGTCCTTTATGGTAACATGTCCTACCTTAACTCCGGGCACATCAGTTATCAGATTCCTTTCACCTTTTTTGAATCTGAAGCTTACATTCAGTCCTGAGTCCTTGGGAAGTCCCATTTCGTATACCTCCTTAAGCTATGATTTAACAAGTACTTTTAATATTTCAAAGACATTTTTGTGTTCGATGTCTCTCGGTTCAAATTTGATTATGGAATATATAAGCTGCATGGCAGTTCCTATTCCGAAGGTTGCAATAACAGTCCCTATGCCCACAGGGCCTCCTAAGATATATCCTATGGCAAGGACTGCGATCTGCACGATTATCTGTACGACGCCGATGGGGATTTTGGGAAGTCTCTTACCCACTCCTACGAAGAAGGCGTCTCTTGGTCCGCATCCCTGACTTCCGGACATATATATCCACATTCCGATGGCAACAAAGACAAAGCCCAGAAGCATTATACCGACACCCATAAGGGTGCTGTGTTCTCTGGGTAGCGGATTATAGTCATTGAAGAACTGAATATATGGTCCGCAAAGCAGCGCATCAAAAATAGTTCCGAAACCGATCTGCTCCCTCATGATGACATCTATGATGAGTATTACGACAGCCACTATGGTGACGCAGGCTCCGTAATTAAAAGGAAGATGGTAGGACATACCCATTGCCAGGCAATCCCACGGGGCAAGACCGATATCTGCAAAAATCTCAAGATGCACTCCGAAACTGAAAACGAACAGTCCGAAGGCAACCTGTATCCATTGTCTGATAACTGTTAATCTGGTCATGATAGTCAGGTAGTGTTTTGATTATTTAGGATATTGTATAATGATTCAGGCTAAAAATCAACTTCTCATTGATTCCGGCAAGCTCTTAAGTTGGTGAAAGAGCCCGCCAAATCTGGCAGGCTCTTTTTTCTTATTATGGACAAAACTCTATATGATCAATTACTTGGAAGCCTTTTCGTAAGGGTTGTCGTGTCTTCCAAAACCTGTGAAGGTGGTTACTGCCATTACTAAGCACATTGTGAAGCAGTGGAAGCAGCAAGGCATGATCTGAAGACCTGTAAGAGGTGCAGATGTGTCAAGTGCAAAGCTCATTGTGTAGATAATAGCAGGTGTCCAAGGCATTGTGTATCCAAGGGTATTGGACTGAGCATCCATTACGTTAGCCATTCTGTAAGGGCTGATGTCATACTTCTCAGCAAGAGGTTTTGCGAAGGAGTTACCTACAGCCATGATAGCGGGAGCGTTAAGTCCCATGATACCGGAAAGTACGATAACCATTGTGGATACGGTGTATTCTGCTGATCTCGGTCCTCTTGCGATTCCTTCAAGAGCCTTGAGGATCTTAACGTCTCCTCCGCCCTGTCTTAAGATATTGATTGAACCGAACAGAAGCAGTGCCAGTACGATTACCTGAAGCATACTGTTAATACCTGTATAAAGAACACCGTCTACAACTCTGTCAAGTGCGGCTGCATCACCGTGCACGCCGATAACTGCAGGACGTGCAGCTTCTTCTACGTCGATCTGGATGAAGTCGAACATTCCGAATACGCAGGCGAAGATGATTCCGAGAACTGAGCCCCAGGTTGTAGCGATGATGATGTCACCGGTCTTGATAGCGATCCAGATGGTGATTGCTACAGGAATCAGCATGAGAAGTGTGATGGGATCATATTCATAGGTTCCGACCATTTCTGTTACATTTTCGGTGTGAGTCATACCCCAGATAATGATGCAGATTATGGTAAGGATTCCGCCGGCAACGGCATATTTGAATCTGGTCTTTACAACGCCGGGAACGTCAACGCCCTGAGATGTAGCGGATACGATGGTTGTGTCGGAAATAGGAGCAAGGTTGTCACCGAAAGCAGCTCCTGAGATGATTGTACCAGCAAGAAGTGCGGGGTCAGCTCCAAGAGCAACACCTGCGGGATAAAGCACGCCCATACCTGCAGCGATGGTTCCGAATCCTGTACCGGATGCTGTAGCGAAGAGTGCAGATCCGAGGAAAGTAACTACTGCGAAGGCTGTGGGTCCGAGGCCGAAGCTTGCGCAGATGCCTGCGATTCCGTTAGCGAGTCCGGACATACGGAGAATTCTTGAGAAAACTCCGGCGAAGATCCAGCATACTACGGGAGTGATGGCATCTTTTGATGACATTCCTTCTATGATGGTGTCAGCATATACTTTCTTGTCCTTTGCAAGGAAGAAAGGAAGAAGCAGAGCCACGAATGCGGGTACCCAGAGAGCACCGTCAGAAATGGACTGCCAGAAGAAAGTAGTCAAAATGATGAGTACAAGGAAGATTACGAAAGGCAGTACTGATACCCATTCACCGCCGTAAAATTCCAGTTTTTTCTTTTCCATTTTAGTCCTCCTGAATAAAACTAAGAATTAATGATGATTAATATATTTTCCCGGGGGAGGCTTTCAGGCCTCCCCGCTTAATGACTAAAGTCTTCCAAGTTCCTTAAGAGTTTCTTCAACGAAAGCTCTGTCAGACTTGGTGTCTGCGATGAGGAATTCGATATCTTCCTCTGTTAAAGCTCCCTTTGCCCTCTGTACGGACTTCTTGATGAGAGACTTCTTCATGTGCTTGAGATCCATGTCCTTTACTCTGAAGAGGCCAGGATCATCGGGAAGAATAATATTCTTTCCGGGAACATCCTCTGAAGGATCTCCGAATCTGATCTCGATTCCGTTGTCTCTTGCGAAGTCAAGCTGAGGCTGGATGTGCTTGCCTGCTCCTGTGTACTCTGTTTCAGTAACAACGAGGAGTGCATCTTCAGGAAGTTCCTGAGCAAGTGAGAATGCAGCTGCAAGTGCTGTGTTTCCTGCAGGGCCTCTCTCCATTCCTTCAAGGTTTGCCAGCATTTCTGTCATAAACATTACTTCTCCCTGAGTGATGGAAACGTATCTGTCCATGTATCTTAAGGGACGGGCTGCTGAACGGGGAACGTCGCCTGTATCAGGATTTGTTGCGTGAGGAACGCCGAATCCGGTGTGTCCTGTGGTGCAGGACTTCTTGTTGAACTGTTCATCGGATGCCATGTGGAGTCCTGTAAGGTCAATGGATGCTGCAACTACTTCTGTATCCTTGCATCCTGCCTTGATGAGGCCTCTTGCAGTACCTGTAACCATTCCGCCGCCTGCATGTGTGCAGACTACCATAGCGGGATCCTTTCCGTATTTTTTGCGGCAGTCCATGGCAATTTCATATCCCAGGGTCTCAACGCCTGCGATTCCGAAGGGAGAATAAAGGGATGCGTTGAAGTATCCGGAATCTTCCATTACTGAAAGGTGCTCGTAGAAAAGCTCAGGTCCTACGGTGAGCTGGATAACTTCTGCTCCGAGAGCTTCGCACTTTCTTGCCTTCTCTACGATTTCCGGCTGGCCTACTCCGTGGGAGTCATAACATTCCTGAACGATGATGCACTTCATTCCCTGCATAGCAGCCTGGGAAGCAACAGCTGCACCATAGTTTCCGGAAGTAGCAGCGATAACGCCCTTGTATCCAAGCTTCTTGGCGTGAGCTACAGCGCAGGCTGCACGTCTGTCCTTGAAGGATCCGGAAGCATTGGCTGCCTCATCCTTTACAAGGATGGTTGCACCGTATCCGGGCTTGGCATACTTTCTTGCAAGCTTCGTTATATTTCTTAATTCAAGAAGAGGTGTATGGCCAACTCCGGTTCTGGACTGTATGGTGTCAACTTCTTCAAGAGTGTATCCTGTTGCTTTCATAAGAGCATCGTAGTCAAAAGCTACTGAACCGGACTCGAACTTCTCGAAGTCAAGTCCTAAGGAGGCCTTCATAATTTCAGGTGCTCTTTCCATTACGGAATCATAATCTTTTGCGAGCTTAGCCATTATTCTTCACCTCCAAAGTTCATGATTTTTCTGAGTCTCTTGTCGATTTCTATGATCTCAGGAACAAATTTACCATAGCTGTGTGTGTAGTAAGGACCTACTTCTATGAGAGTTCCTGTCTCTTCACGGTCAGTTGCGGAGATTACTGTGACCTCGTCACCGATCTCTGCAGTTTCATTCACAAGAGTTCCTTTTACCCACATTTCATAGTCGCAGTGAGTAGTGTCTTCGGGGAGTCTTGCAGTTCTGTCAGCCGCTTTAAGAACGACCTTATGAATGCGTACCCAATCACCTTTCTTTGCCATTGGTATCATCTCCTTAATATTATGATTATTGAATAATAAATAACTTTATTACGCTAAAATATAAGAGCAATTTCTGTGCCAAAATGCTTTTATACAAAAAAAGACCGTTTATACGGTCTTTTTGAATATTTTATGTATATATAGGCTGATTTATAAACTGCAGTTCATTTTTATACATGGAAAAAAATTACCATCGCGGAATTATTTTTCCTTGTATTCCTCTGTATCTATTTCATACTCGGTAATTTTATTGAAAAGCTGCCTTCTGCTCAGGCCCATATTCTCGGCTGCCCTTGTGATATTGCCCTCGAATTCAGCGAGCATCTCCCTGATGTAATCCTTTTCAAACTTCGCCTTGGCTGCCTTGTATGACAGGTGGCTTCCCGTATGGCGGCCTTTGATCCCGTCCTGATCTGCAGTTTCCTGCATGGCAAGCCAGCCCTCGTTTTTGGAAAGGATAACCATTCTCTCGATGATGTTTCTCAGTTCCCTGATGTTTCCTCTGTAATCATTTTCAAGAAGGAACTCCATGGTGGAATCTTCAATTCCCCTGAAGGTCTTCCCCAGTTCAGCCGAGTACTTTGAAACGAAGAAATCGATAAGGTCAGGAAGATCCTCCTTGCGCTCTCTTAAGGGCGGTACGTTTATTTCTATGGTGTTCAGTCTGTAATAGAAATCTTCCCTGAAACTGCCCTGTTCTATCATTTCCCTGATGGGTCTGTTGGTTGCGGAGATCAGTCTGAAATCCACGGGGATTCCCTTGTCAGAACCGAGCCTTTCCACGACCTTGTTTTCAAGTATCCTCAGAAGTTTGGTCTGGGTGCTTATGTTGACGTCACCGATCTCATCGAGAAAAAGAGTTCCGCCGGAGGCCTGTTCCAGCTTTCCTATTCTTCTTGCGGAAGCCCCGCTGAAAGCGCCCTTTTCGTGGCCGAAAAGTTCTGATTCTATGAGAGTGTCGGGAAACTGCTGGCAGTTTACGGCAATAAAGGGCGCATCCTTTCTTGCGCTTCTTAAATGGATCTGCTCAGCAATTATTTCCTTTCCTGTACCGGATTCTCCGGTTATGAGGACGGGAGCATTGGCCTGGGCCACCAGGTCGACCATATTCCAGATCTTGCCCATTCTGAGGCTCTTCGTTGTAAGGAGATACTTGCCGCGGTTCTCCTCATCCTCGCGCTCCGCCCCCATGACGTTTACAGCCTTTTCAATTTCCTTAAGGAGTTCCTCCGGACTGTTTCCTTTGATGAAATATCCGAAAGCCCCTTCTCTCATGGCTTCAATAGCCGACTCAACGCTGGCGTATCCCGTTGCCATGATAACCTCCACGTTTATTAGAAGCTGGCTCTTTATTATTTTGAGAAGCTGTATGCCGTCCATTTCAGGCATCATCAGGTCTGTCACCACTATGTTGAAGGGTTCAGTCTTAAGAAGTCTCAAAGCTTCCTCGCCGGATTCGGCAATTTCCGTACTGTATCCCACGCTGTCAAGAAGCATCTTGAGAGACTCCCTGCTCGCCTTCTCATCATCCACGATAAGGATCCTTATATACTTGCTCATTGTTCTTCCCTTTCCTTAGGTATCATCACCCTGAACTCAGTGCCTTTGCCCACCTCAGAGCTTACTTCAACGGTGCCGCCTATTTTTTCCACTTCTGAATAAATTACGAACATGCCAAGACCCGTTCCTTCGCCGGGTTCCTTTGTCGTAAAGAAGGGATTGTACAGGTTCTTGAGATTCTCCTCGTCGATTCCGCAGCCGTTGTCCTTCACCTTAACGATTATGCCTTCCGGATAGTCATCTGCCGTTATATCCACCCTGCCGCCTTCATCAAGAGCATCAAGGCCGTTGGAAATCAGGTTATGGAAAATATGCTTGAGAGACTCGGGATAGGATCTTATAACTAGATCATCTCTGACGGATATGTTGAGGCTGGCCTTCTTTCTCTTGAAGCTTCCCTCGTTCAGGGCCTTCAGGGATTCAAAGAATTCCTTCACCTTTACTTCCTTTATGGTATCATCCGACATACGCCAGAAATTCATGACGTTATCGATGATGGATGCTGCACGCTTGACGCTGTCATCTATATAGTCCAATGAATTTGTCACGTACTCATCCTCGCCCTTTCCTCTTCTTAAGAGGTAGCTCTGGGTTCTGATTACTCCAAGAGGATTCTTGATCTGGTGAGCCATCCCTGCGGCCAGCTGGCCTACGGCAGCCATTTTGGAGTTCTGGAGAAGCTTCTTGTCGTTTATTTCATCAAGAGTTATGTCTCTGACTACTACGAGGACCGCCTTCTCATCACCTGCTATATCCGTGATGCTGGTGGGCGCAGCCTTAATCTCATAGAACCTGGCTCCGGTCTGTCTCTTTACAGTGATCTCCCGGTCTTCCTTAAGGCAGTCATGGACTATGCAGCCCTCAGAGCATTTGTCCGGCATACCCATGCAGCCTTCATAGCTGCAGTATTTTTTAAGATAGTCAGAACATCTTATGGTGTCTCCTGCATCGCTTTTTTCTGATTCAAAAAATCCCGAATTTCCGTTTATGACTTCACCTTTAGAGTCCAGGAGTATGATTCCCTCAGCCATGCTGTCAAAGATGAACTGAAGCTCCTGGTTCTTGCCGTTTAGTTCCCTGGTTCTGTCATCAACCATATGCCTTAATCTGAGAGAGTTGAGATAGAAGAACAGAGCTACAAGAAATACAGCTATAAAGCCGAACAAAACGATCCTTAAAGCAAGGGTATTCTCTTCTCTCATGGTGATGGGCGCAGAAATAGTGAACCATTTCTGCTGTATCTTTTCAATGGCATCAGTCGACTTGACCGCTTCAATGGCGTGATTGATCACAGGAAGAAGGTCCTCCTCGCTCTTGGGAAGCGCAAGTACACAGGGAAGTTCATAAAGAGACGTACCCAGGAATGTCAGCTTGTCTTCAATGTCCTTTTTATCAGCGTAATAAAGAAGTACCGGCTCGTCTCCTATTACAGCGTCAACCTTGTCTTCCATGAGCTCATTCAGAGCCTCTCCTACGTCGTGTACATAGACGAGCTCCGCATCAGGATAATGCTCATTAAGATATTCATTTGCATAGTCGCCCTTCTGAGTGGCGATCTTAAGGTGATTGATATCGTCAAGGCTATACTCGTCTCCGATGGATATGACCATTACAGTTCTCAGATTATACAAAGGATCGCTGAAAACGTAGCTCTTGCTTCTCTCCTCACTCATGAACATGTCACACATGTCCGTCCTGCCTTCCTTGAGGCTTCTTAAGGCGTCCTCCCACTTGAAAGGAACACAGCGTATCTCAATTCCCATCTCAAGAGAAAGCTGATTTACCATGTCTACTACAACGCCTTTGTAAACGCCGTCATCGTCAACGAACCTCAGAGGCGGCGCACTGTCATCAGCGCCGTAGATCAGAGTACCCTTTTCTTCAATGTATTTTTCCAGGATCTCCTTATACTTCTCATCCTCCCTGGCGTTCAGGTTTGCTTTGATGAGAAGGATACCCGTAACTATAAGAAAAGCAACTACAGCTATGGTAATTATCCTTACGGTATATTTAGATGAAAATTCTTTCATATAATTTCGGATTTTCATGGCAAGTTTCCTCACTGAAGGATTGGAAATATTTTTCCTGTTTATTATACATCAAAAAACATTCAAAAACAACCAAAAAGCGTTTTTGAATTGTCATTTTAAAACTCTTGTATTAGAATATTAGTATTCCTATCCTATACTCACATTGAAAACCCGGGTTTTTTGGCAGTTCAGGAGGTGCATATAAATGGAAAAAACTCTCGGAATACTGGGCGGTATGGGCCCTATGGCTTCCATGCTCTTCTATAAAATGATAACTGAACATATACAGGCAGAAAAAGATCAGGACCACATAAAGACTGTCCTCTTAAGCGACTCCAAAATGCCTGACAGAACATCAGCCATACTGAGCGGCACTTACGGTCCCTGCGATGAGCAGATTCTAAAGGATGCCCTTTTCTTAAAGGACGCAGGCTGCCATATGATAGCTGTCACCTGCAACACTGCTCACTTTTTCGTTGACAGGATCAAGGACCGGGTCTCCATCCCCTTCATACATATGATCGGTGAGACCGCAGCTGAGATGGCCCTTCGTTATCCCGGAGGAACCATAGGCATCATGGCCACTGACGGTACCATAAAAACAGGCCTCTATCAGAAGCGCCTTGAAGCACTGGGGCTGAAACCTTTCACCCCCTCAGACAAGATACAGAAACTGGTAATGCACGAGATCTACGACTGCATCAAAGCAGGAAAGAGATACGACGAAGCTTCCTTCAGCCTTATAGAAAAAGAATTCCGTAAGGCAGGCTGCGACAGCGTTCTTCTGGCCTGTACTGAGCTTTCCGTAATAAAGGCCGATGAAAATCTCGGGGACTGGTATACTGACCCCATGCTGGTCATGGCCAGGAAATGCATCGAAGCCTGCGGCAAGACATATATCTGAGCATTATAAAAGCTCCTGCTTTAAGTAAGCAGGAGCTTGTTTTTTATTTATCTGTTTTTTTATCCGACCTGAATCTCTTATAGATAATAAAGAATATCAGTTTTATTCATAGTCTTCCTCTTCAGCTTCTTAAGTCTCTGGGTCCCTTGGAAAAGTCAAAGATGTAGGGATCGTCCTCCGGATCCTCATAATCGTCGTCATCTTCATCGTCATCCTCAAGGCCTCCGAAAAGTTCGATCATCTTATCCATGCATCTTCTGTCATCGAAGTCTGCACCCTGGCTGTAATAGAATTCTGCCTTCTCCTCGTCGGGTTCTCTTAACATGCCCTTCTCGGCCATTAAGCCCAGATAGTAGAAGGCATCCCCGAGTCCCATGTCGCTGGCCTTAAGGAAGCATTCTTCAGCCATTCCGGGGTTCTTCTCAACTCCAAGGCCATAGAGCATCATCCTTCCGAATTCCACAAGTCCCTGGGTCTCACCCATCATGGCAGCCTTCTGATAAAGAGCAGCTGCGCCTTCAGGGTTATCGTTCTTTTCTTCAAGACGTCCCAGTTCCACCATGGCTTCCGTGTTGAGCTTAGCTGCAGCCATGGAGAAAAGTTCTTTTGCCCTCTCCTCATCTCTTTCAAAGAAGGCGCCTTCAAGGATGAGCCTTCCGAGATGAGTCATGGCTTCAGATTTTGCTGAATCTATTTCCTGCATGTCATCGGGATCCGGCTCGTATTCAGGATCCATGGCAGCATCGGCTATCTCGTTATAGAGGACCGCCGCCAGGACCTTGTTAGGCACATAGTTATCCTCGCCCTTCTCGATCTCCTGAGCAAGCCAGAGTCTTTCGTTCAGGTCCATATCAGTCATATCCTTC
>CAMPCK010000002.1 GCA_946645735.1 uncultured Clostridia bacterium | reverse complement strand
TATAACGTTATTTTTTGGAAGTCAGATACGGGCGTCCCCGCATCTCACGCGGTTAAATTCGCACGCATAGTTATTTTACCACAATTGGAAACAAATGCAAAGAGTTTTTGTTAATGTTAAGTCAATAAAATAAGGGCTTATCTTTAATAAGCCCTCACCTTTTTTAAATAGCATATTCAGCTTTGTATTCGTTGAAATATTTTTCGAAAATATCGGTCTTTCTGAAGTCAATGCTCTGATGATATTCATGAAGATGCCTTCCCTCATCGCCGGACTCCAGGATGTCGACTGCGATATTGCTGCAGTGGTCGGAAATTCTCTCATAGTCCGTAAGCAGGTCGTTGAACACAAAGCCGTTCTCGAGAGTGCATTCCTGTCTGCTGACCCTGGCTATGTGGTTGCTCTTGATCTCATCGCAGAGGTCATCAACAACCTCCTCCAGAGGATCGATCTTGAGAGCTGCCTCAGTATCGTTATTGATAAAGGCATCTATGGTGATCTTGGTAATATCACAGATGGCCCTTTCAAGCACCTTGAGTTCGCTTTCAGCAGAACCGGAGAAGTTGATTTTTTTCTCGTTTATCTCACTTACCGCCTCGCCTACATTTCTGGCGTGGTCAGAGATTCTCTCGAAGTCTGACAGCACTCTCATGTTTCTTGCAACTTCACCGGATTGTGCAGCGGTGAGTTCCGCAGATGTGATCTTGAAAAGATATGTTCCGAGCTTATCCTCATACCTGTCAAGGATGCCTTCAAGGTCATAGACCTTTTTAAGGCTGTGGGTGCTGTGATCTCTTCTGGCTTCAGCTGCGAAGATAACGCTGTCAAGAGCCTTGGATGCCATGGAGTTAATGACCGTTCTGCTCTGTTCAAGTGCAATGGCAGGGTGTGTCAGGAATCTTTCTTCCAGCCTGTCCATATCCTCTCTCTCAAGCTGAGCCTCCCTGTCTTCAGGGAAGATGGCGATTACGATCTTTTCAAGAAGACTGAGTAAAGGTGAAAGTACGATTACGATGGCAAGCCTGTAAAGGGTATTCATAAGAGCCACGGTTACCATGTTCATGGTCATGGACATGAATTCGAAGCCGATTATGGCATTCAGGATATAGAAAACAACTCCGCAGATAATGGCCCCGAGAACATCTATTATGAGATATACGAAAGCCGTACGCTTGCCGTTGGTTCCCGCTCCCAGAGCACTGAGCATTACGGGAACGGATGCACCGATACCGATACCCATGATAATGGGAAATGCCATGTCGAAGGTAACTGCCCCTGTTACTGCCAGTGCCTGAAGGATACCTACGGCAGCGCTGGCGCTCTGAATGACTGCAGTTATCACAAGACCTGCAAGAACGCCCAGAAGAGGATTTGAAAAGCTTGTGAGAAGCCTTATGAATTCCTCATTTTCCCTGAGGGGCGCAATGGCTCCGGACATCATGCTCATTCCATACATGAGGACTGCAAAGCCCATCATGATGCCGCCTACGTTTTTTCTGGAAGTCTTCTTTGAAAACATCCAGAGGAAGATACCGATTACGGCCACAGCACCTGTCAGCACTTCTGTATTAAAGACAGATGCAACGCTGGCTCCGGAACC
Organism: uncultured Clostridia bacterium; assembly: GCA_946645735.1. The sequence goes on along the minus strand of CAMPCK010000002.1, from coordinate 16,581 downwards.
TCCGAGGCTGTTCAGACAGAGTATCCAGCCCGTGATACTGGTTCCGAGAATGGCGCCCAGTATGATACCGATAGCCTGCTTAACTTTCATTATGCCGGAATTTACAAAACCGACAACCATTACTGATGTTGCAGACGATGACTGTATAACCGCTGTGACCCCCGTGCCCAGAAGTATGCCTTTGACGGCGTTTCCGGACAGTCTGTAAAGCACCAGTTCCATCTTGCTTCCGGCAACTTTCTTAAGGGAATCACCCATGACGGACATTCCGAAAAGAAACAGGGCTACGCCTCCCAGAAGCGATAGCACATTAGATATTTCCATTGTTAAATAAATCCTCCAAATCCTGATTTATATCAAAAAAGACCTTTACCGAACTACCCGGTAAAAGTCTCGCTATTTCAAACATATTCCGGGGCTTATGTCCCGTACTGACGAAATATGTTACGCAGTTTCTCCTGCGCAAGCTACTCCCTATTTGACCAAATTTACTATATTATACAAGAGCGCACTCTGTCAAGGAATACTTTATTAACAAACAAAATCTTAACCGCAAAGAAAAAGACCGCTGATCAAATCAACGGTCTCGTTGGAGCTGTTGAGCAGACTTGAACTGCCGAACCTCTTCCTTACCAAGGAAGCGCTCTACCGACTGAGCTACAACAGCGCGTTCCTTACGAACATTGCTATTATATAGCATGTTAAACCATAAAGTCAAGACAAATTTATGCTGTATCACATATCCAGGAAATCTATGATTTTTTTGCGGATCCTCTGAGTGGCATTATCTATGGTCTTGGGGGACTTCCCCAGTTCCTCAGCTATCTCCTGATAGGTCTTGCCCTGGATCTTGCCTCTTAAGACCTGAGTCTCCAGGGGGCTGAGGGTTTTACGGCTCAATTCTCCCAGGCGTTCAAGGGAGTCCTCATAGATGACCATTTCCTCAGGTTCATCCAGCATGGAAGCTCTTAAGATATCCCCTATGGTCAGAGCCTCATCCCCATCGCCTGCCACCCTGTTATCCAGGGATATGGCCTCGTTAAGAGGATGATTCTTTTCTCTGTCGGCCTTCTGTATGGCCTTGATGATCTGATTATTGATGCAGGTTCCGGCATAGGTCTTGAAGCTTGCCTCGCGCTCCTCATCGAAGCTTCTTATGGCCTTCACAAGACCTATCATTCCCTCCTGAACCACATCCTCAGCCTCGGCTCCTATCATGAAATAGGCCTTGGCTTTCGCACGAACAAGACCCTTATACTTCTCAATAAGGATCTCCTCTGCGGTCTCGCTGCCCTCGCGGGACATCATGACCAGCTGTTCATCTGTGAGTATCAGGAGGTTTTCTATGGTCATTATTCTATACCAGAGCCTTCCTCTGGTCTCTCTGCTTTCTTATTTCATAAATAACGATGGCCGCTGCATTGGATGCATTAAGAGATGTGATCTTCCCTACCATGGGCATGGAAACGATGAAATCGCACTTCTCCTTGACGAGCTTGCTGACGCCGAAGCCTTCGGATCCGATGACTACAGCGATCTTTCCGGACATATCGGATCTGTAATATTCCGGGCCTCCCATATCGCAGGCAGCTACCCAGATGCCTCTTTCCTTGAGTTCATCCACGGTCTGGGCCACGTTTGTCACCTTGGCAACGGGCATATATTCGATGGCTCCCGCTGATGCCTTGGCTACGGTTTCAGTCAGTCCGCAGGAATGTCTCTTGGGGATGATGATTCCGTGTGCACCTGCGCATTCAGCGGTTCTCATGATGGCTCCGAGATTATGGGGATCCTCAAGTCCGTCAAGGATGATGATGAAGGGATCCTCATCTCTTTCAGCCGCTCTTGCGAGAATATCATCCACCGTTGAATATGCATAAGGGCTTACATAGGCTGCAACTCCCTGATGAGCTTTTCCGCCGGAGATCCTGTCAAGGGCTGCTTTCTCCACGTACATTACGGGGATTCCCTGCTCCTTTGCCATGGCCAGGATCTTGATCATGGAACCTTCTCTGGATGTCACGAGAAGTTTGTCGATCTCTCTTCCGGCCTTAAGGGCTTCGGTCACGGGATTCCTTCCGATGATAACGTTGGTATCGGCCTCTCTCTTATCGCGTTCCTGATCATATTCCCGGGTTCTTGAGGGTGTCCTCTTCTGAGGCGCGCTCTGTTCCCTTCTTGATCCTGAACGTCCCTTAAGTTCCGCCGTTCCTCCGGATTCGCCGTATCCCGCATGGGACTTGGGTCTCTTTATATTGTGATTGTCTCTTCTGTTCTTTACTTTCGCCATTTTATTTCTCTACAAGTTTTCTTCTGTATTCCCAGAATCTGAACTTCATACCTTTTTCCTCATGTTCTTCAGAGGTCCATACCACCTTGAAGTTTGGATTCTGATCAATATCTCTTATGAAGGTATCTGCAAAAAACTCATGGTCCACCTTGGTCACATAGAGAATGTCGCACATATCCATCATTTCATTATATACGGATGCGCCGCCGATGATCATAACGTCATCGGAAGCGTAGTTGTTAAGTTCTTCCAGGAGTTCCTCCACGTCATGCACGACGATGACTCCCTCTTTCTCAAAGTCAGATCTGTGAGTGAGAACTATGTTTGTTCTGTCGGGAAGGGGTTCTCCCTTGGGAAGGCTTTCGAGGGTGGATCTTCCCATGACCACTACCTTTCCTAAGGTGTGTTCCCTGAAGAACTTCATATCTTCCTTGAGATGGCAGAGGAGCTTGCCGTCCTTGCCTATACCCCAGTTTTTATCAACGCAGACTATCAGATTCATTTTGCTCCTCCTTTCTCATACTGCAATGGGAATATTTTCCACCTGAGGTCCGTGCTGATAGTTCTCAACCAGGACGTCATCAGTGGTAAAATCATAGAAATCCTTTATATCGGGATTAAGTGTAACCTTTGGTGCAGGGAACTGTTCCCTGGTTATGAGTTCCTCAATGATGGGAACGTGTTTGTTATATATATGAGCATCAGAGATAACATGGACAAGTTCTCCCGGTTTCAGTCCGCTCACCTGGGCGAACATCATCACAAGAAGCGCGTACTGCACTACGTTCCAGTTATTCGCCGCCAGGATGTCCTGGGACCTCTGGTTCAGGATGGCATTCAGCCTGTCCCCTGTGACGTTGAAGGTCATGGAATAGGCGCAGGGCTCCAGGTTCATTTCAGAAAGATCTTCAAAGTTATATATGTTCGTCATGATCCTTCTGGACTGAGGCTGGTTCTTAAGCTGCCAGAGGACGTTGTCCACCTGGTCCATATCCCCCTGCGCGAAATGATACTGCTTCTGCATCTGGTATCCGTAGGCCTTTCCGATGGATCCGTCGGGATCTGCCCACTCGTCCCAGATATGGGGCTTAAGGTCATTGATGTTGTTGGACTTTCTCTGCCAGATCCAGAGGATCTCATCCATGGCAGACTTGATGGCAGTTCTTCTTAAGGTAAGTGCCGGAAACTCCTCAGACAGGTCATAGCGGTTGACCACGCCGAAGGTCTTGATGGTATAGGCAGGGGAGCCGTCCTCCCAGCGTGCTCTGACGTTCTGGCCCTCGGTAGAGAAACCTTCATCAAGGATTTTTTTGCACATATTTACAAATAACACGTCTGCTTTACTCATAGTGAAACTCCTCTTCAAAAAGACTGTCCACAGACTGCCCGATGACATCTTCGATATCATCCAGAAGCCTCTTCATCTTAGCCTTGCTCTCAAGAATATGGGGAACGTGGTCCTCAGCCCCCATCTTCAATGCTTTATCTATTATATATTCAAAGCGCTCGTCGATTCCTACGTACTGGTCTTCCTTTACCAGTCTGTCTCCGAGCCATATCATATCCTGCTCAGTGATATTTTCTATCTCATGATAGCTGTCACCCAGCATGTGCTCCCTTACGATAAAGGCCTCATCGGGGTATCCCATTTCTTCCAGCTTGTCTGCCATGACATCCCAGTGCCTGTCATAGGTCCTGGCCACGTCGTGGGAAAGGCCTGCTCCCCTGACAAGGTCCAGATCCAGGCTGTACCCCTTGTCGTTAAGTGCACGGGACAGGGTCTCCGCCACCCGGGTAACTGCCTTGCAGTGCCTTATGACATTGGACGGTGTGCTGTACTCCGAATATAATCTGTTGACTTCCTCCTCGGAAATTCTTTTCTTCATTCGTCAGACTGTCCTTCTATTATATCAAAAGATTTATGAATGAGTTCTTCCAGGCGGTCAGTGTCGCCCTTAAGATAAAGCTGCCCCATGAGAGCTTCAAAGGCCGTGGCAAGCTTATCCGTAATTATGTCAGAGCCCTTCTTTGAAGCCTTGGACTTCTTGGAGGACGATGCCTTATGGTTTCTCGCCCGCTTTACAAGGCTCAGTTCTTCATCCGTAAGAATTCCGTCCATGAGGGTCTTCACAGCCTTTGCCTGCCCTTCAGCAGAAACATATCTGACTGCCTCCCTGTGGAGGACGTCTGAATGTGAGGAGCCGGTTTCCAGCACATGTTTTCTCACATATACCTCGTAAACCGCATCCCCCATATATGCCAGAACTGAAGTATTAAGATCCTTCGATACTGTCATGTCTGTACTCCTTGTATTCTCCCAGAGTAAAGAACACGAGTCCGATCCAGATCACGGCAAAGGCAATGAGCTGGATGGGATAGAACTCTTCCCTGAAATAGAATATGCTTAAAAACAAAGATATGGTCGGAGAAATATACTCCGTAAGCCCCAGGATGAACATGCTCGTCTTGTTGGCGCCGTTTGCAAAGAGCACCAGAGGAAAAGCCGTGAACAGTCCGCAGAACATGAGCAGGAAATATTTTCCTGCGCCTGCCACTGCCAGTGCGCCGATCCCGTGGGTCTCTATATAGATCACAACTATAAGGGCGAAGGGTGCCAGGAATATGGTCTCATAAAGAAGTGAGATTATTGGAGGCATGCCAAGGCCCTTCTTGATGGCCGCATAAATTGCAAAGGAGAAGGCAATGCCCAGAGCCAGAGTCGGTATCTGTCTGAAGTAAAAAATTACCGCAAGAACACCGATGGCTCCCATGATGAGAGCTATGGCCTTATGTCTGTTCACCTTTTCCTTGAACAGGACCATGCCGAAAAGGCAGACCACCAGAGGCTCAATGTAGTAGCCTATGCAGGACTGTATAACGTTCTCCGAGTTTACGGCATAGATATACAGGGACCAGTTAAGAGTTATTATGGCTCCTGCCCCTATGAGTTTCGGGACAAGGCCCTTCTCTTTGAGAGGAGCCAGTATCTCTTCCTTTTTGTGCACCAGAAGCGCCGCTATAAGGCATACCAGTGCCACCAGCACGATTCTGTAAAAAATTATAACTATGGAGTCGATGGGCTTCAGCCACTGCCAGTATATGGGCATAATACCCCACCACACACTGGAGCCGATGACGGATATGAGCCCCTGTCTGTAATCTCTTTTGCTGTCAGCCTGGTTCATTCTTGTCAGTCTTTAATGATCTCAGCTCCCTGAGCTGTATCCTTGATGGTATATCCTGCTGCTTTAACCTGATCTCTTAAGGCGTCTGCTCTTGCGAAATCTTTTGCCTTCTTGGCTTCTGCCCTCTCTTCGACCATCTTAACGATATCTTCGGGGATGCCCGCATATCTGTTGGCTTCCCTTTCGGCCTGTTCAGCTTTGAGCTTTTCGGCTGCCTTTCTTAAATCAAGGCTCAGCACATAGTCGAAGTCCTCGAGAAGATAAAGCTTGGTGCGGTCGTTGGTATCAGCCTTAAGAACATCGTATAATACAGATACTGCGTTGGCAGTATTGAGATCGATGGAAAGGTTCTTTACAAACTTGTCCTGAAGTTTGTCAACCGTTGCCTGATCGAGTTCTGACTTGTCATCAAAGTCAAGCTGAGCGATCTTCTGAACCAGCTTCTCGTACTGCTGAGTTGCATTGTCAAGAGCTTCAAAACTGAAGACCAGATTCTTTCTGTAATGTGACTGCAGGCAGAAAAGTCTGTAGGCAAGAGGGTTGTAACCCTTATCTTCAAGGAGAGAAACCGTAAGGAATTCTCCCTTGGACTTGGACATCTTGCCGGTCTCATCGTTTAAGTGAGCCACGTGCAGCCACTGGGTGCACCAGGTGTGTCCCAGATATGCTTCAGACTGGGCGATCTCATTGGTGTGATGAGGGAACATGTTGTCCACGCCGCCGCAGTGAATATCGCAGTACTCTCCCAGATGCTTCATGGAGATGCAGGAGCATTCAATGTGCCAGCCGGGGTATCCCATGTCATCGAAGAAGGGGGACTCCCACTTTAAGGCCTGGTCCTCGAACTTGGACTGGGTGAACCAGAGAACGAAGTCTGCCTTGTTTCTCTTGTTGGTGTCCTCTTCAACACCTTCTCTTACGCCTACTTCCAGGTCTTCTTCGTCATGCTCTCCGAATACATAGTATCTGTCGAGTTTTGAAGTATCGAAGTAAACGTTTCCGCCGGCCTTATAGGCATAGCCCTTGTCCAGGAGAACCTGGATCATTTCGATATACTCGGGAATGAGATTTGTCGCAGGCTCAACTACATCAGGAGTTCTGATGTTAAGCTTTGCACAGTCAGAGAAGAATGCGTCCGTATAGAACTTGGCTATCTCCATAACTGTCTTGTGCTCACGCTTTGCGCCCTTGACCATCTTGTCCTCGCCCTCATCTGCATCAGATGTAAGGTGGCCTACGTCTGTAACGTTCATTACGCGCTTGACGTCATAGCCCACATATCTGAAGAACTTGTCGAGAACGTCCTCCATGATGTAGGATCTCAGGTTTCCGATATGTGCGAAGTGATATACGGTAGGCCCGCAGGTATACATTCCGAGCTTGCCGGGTTCATGAGTTGTGAATAGATCTTTTTTTCTGGTATAGCTGTTATACAGTCTGATCTGCGGTATCTCTTTCATTTTTTATTCCTCTTCAAATACAGTTATTGTCTTGATTACCTGAGGCATGATGGGCTTATCGTTCCAGTCTCTTCTTACGTTAACGATGAAGTCAGCTGCTTCCATTCCCTCAGTTACCTTTCCGAAGGCTGCATACTGTCCGTCGAGATGAGGAGCATCAGCTACCATGACGAAGAACTGTGAACCTGCGGAGTTGGGATCCATTGCACGGGCCATGGAAAGAACTCCTCTGGTGTGCTTGAGATCATTCTTTACGCCGTTGGCTGCGAATTCGCCCTTGATTGTATATCCCGGGCCGCCTGTTCCGTTTCCTCTGGGACATCCGCCCTGGATCATGAATCCGGGAATGACTCTGTGGAAGATAAGTCCGTCATAGAATCCGTCGTTTGCAAGTTTTTCAAAATTCTCTACGGTCACGGGTGCGATCTCAGGATAAAGCTCGCCCTTCATGATGCCGCCGTTTTCCATTTCGATGGTAAATTTCTTCATTTATTCTCCTCCTATGAAAAGATGAACGCGCCTAAAACGCCCATCCCGATAATTAACTGTATTGCTCCGAGCTTCTGGGTATAGACCAGGACCCCGGATAAAACTGCCAGAATCAGTGCTAAGGGATCTATGGCGGAAAGTATCTCTGTCATACCTGTCATGCCGCTTATATCCACGCTATAAAGGGCTCCGCTTGCTATGTAGATCACGCCGGCTGCGATCATGCCGACGGTTATGGGCCTGATGCCCACGAAAGCACCCTCTACAAGAGGATTCTCCCTGTGCTTCTTAAGAAGGCTTGATGCCAGCGTCACCAGAAGAAACGAGGGTATCACTACTCCCAGGGTAGCGCATAAGGATCCGCCGATTCCCGCAGCCTTGAATCCCACAAAGGTGGCAGCGTTTATTGCAATGGGTCCCGGGGTCGCCTGGGAAATTCCGAAGAGGTCGGCGAAGTCTGCCTGAGTAAGGGGCACGAACTTGCTTACGCCCTGATATATCAGAGGAAGTATGGCCATTCCTCCTCCGAAACCCACGAAACCTATCTTAAGGAAGGTAAGAAAAAGTCTGATATATGTCATGCTTCTCCCCTCCTTGCCTTAATAAGCGAGTAGCAGATGCCCAGGATCATGCCACCTAAGATGACCCATACAGCGTCGATTCCCATAAAGCTTATGAGAAGGAAGCTTACGCCGAAGAGCAGGATGCTGAAGGCGCTGTCCGCCTTGCTTCCCTTTACCTTGTCGTAGGTCTTGGCTGCAAGCTTCACAGCTGCTGACAGGATCAGTCCCAGGGTAGCTATACGGATTCCCTTGAGGGCTCCCTGGATATATCTGTTATCCCCGAAGTTTTCCATGAACATGGCGATCAGTATTATGATCACAAAGGAGGGAAGCACCATACCGAATACCGATACCAGCGCCCCTTTGATTCCCTTTAAGCGGTATCCCACGTAAAGGGACATGTTCACGGCGATGACTCCCGGGAGGGTCTGGGTAACCGCAATGCAGTCCAGGATCTCTTCAGAATCCAGCCAGCCCCGCCTGGTCATGCGTTCTTCAAGGAGTCCTATCATGGCATACCCTCCCCCGAAGGTGAAGAGCCCCAATGTAAAGAACTCAATGAAGAGCTGAAGATATATATTTTCTTTTTTTCCGGTATTTTCAGACAAGCTTTTTAGCCTCTCTTTTCTCTGTTGACAATGTCGATAGCGGCTTTGATAGCCTCTTCAACGGTCATTTCCTGTCTGTCAGCTTCGCGTCTTAACTTGTACTCCACCTTTCCTTCAGGAGCAAGCTTGCCTACGGTGATGCGTACAGGGATTCCGATAAGGTCAGCGTCCTTGAACTTGACGCCCGGTCTCTCATCTCTGTCGTCCCATACCACCTCAACGCCTGCAGCCGTCAGCTCGTCGTAAATCTTCTGAGCCACTTCGTCCTGAGCTGCATCCCCGGGCTTCACCTGAGTGATGATAACGTGGTAAGGTGCAACGCTCATGGGCCAGATGATACCGAAGTCATCGTGGTTCTGAGGCATGTCTATGATTGCCTGGAAGGTTCTGGAGATTCCGATTCCGTAGCAGCCCATCCAGATAGGCTGTTCCTTCTGGTTCTCATCCTTGTAAACGGCACCCATGGGTACGGAATACTTGGTTCCAAGCTTGAAGATCTGTCCGACTTCAACGCCTCTTGCGTGCTTAACGGGCTTTCCGCAGATGGGACAGGGATCTCCTTCCTTAAGAGTCTTAAGGTCTGTTACAATATCTCCTGTATAATCTCTTCCGTAGTTCACGTTGATGTAGTGATGGTCTGTCTCACAGGCTCCTGCGCACATGTTTCTGAGACCGGGAAGTTCGGAGTCAACTACGATCTTGCAGTCATGAAGGTGCATGGGACCGGTGAATCCGCCTACACAGCCTGTGGCTTCGTGCATGGCGTCCTCATCTGCGAAGACGATATCGAACTCTCTGATTCCGAGAGCGTTAACGAGCTTTGTCATGTTGAGCTCACGGTCTCCTCTGATGAAGGCAGCTACATATTCCTTCTCGTTTCCTTCCTCATCGTAGGTGATGAAGAGAAGAGCCTTGATGGTCTTGCTCTGGTCAATTCCCAGGAAGTTTGATACTTCTTCGATGGTCTTGGTTCCCGGAGTAAGCTTCTTCTCAAGAGGAAGCATCTCGCAGGTATCCTGAGGAGCATCTACACACTCTGCCTTCTCTACGGTAGCAGCCAGGTCGCAGCTGTCGCAGTATGCGATCTCGGACTCACCGAATTCGCAGAGAGCTGTGAACTCATGGGAACCGGTTCCTCCGATAGCTCCGTTATCAGCTTCTACGGGTCTGAAAGTCAGTCCGCATCTGTTGAATACGTTGGTATAAGCTTCATACATCTTTCTGTAGCTTACGTCCTGTCCTTCAGGGTCCTTATCGAAGGAGTAGTTGTCCTTCATGATGAAATTTCTGGATCTCATCATACCGTATCTTGGACGGGCTTCATCTCTGAATTTATCAGTGATCTGATAGAGCATGAGAGGAAGCTGTCTGTAAGAGCTGATATCATTTCTTATAATATCAGTAAAGACTTCCTCTGCTGTAGGTCCCAGGCAGAAGGGTCTTCCGTTTCTGTCGTTTACTCTCCACATTTCAGGACCGTAGGCTGCCCATCTTCCTGACTCTTCCCAGAGTTCTGAAGGCTGAAGTACAGAAGTTGCTATCTCCTGTGCTCCCTGAGCATCCATTTCCTCTCTTACGATCTGTTCGATCTTTCTGACAGTTCTCCAGCCCATGGGCATGTAAGAATAAATTCCTGCAGCGGTTTTTTTGATCATGCCCGCACGAAGCAGCAGGATATGGCTGGGGATCTCTGCTTCATTAGGTACTTCTCTTAAGGTCTTAAAAAAGCTCTTTGAAAGTTTCATGTAATAATATCTCCTATCTCATCAGGGTACATACTGCCTGGGAAGCTATGCCTTCGCCTCTTCCGGTGAAGCCCAGCTTCTCGGTGGTTGTTCCCTTAATATTAATTCTGTCCTTTTCTATGCCGAGGACTTGTGAAAGTTTCTCCGTCATCTCATGGATATGGGGGGAAACCTTAGGTCTCTCACAGATAATGGTAACATCCAGATTCACTACGGAATAACCTGCTTCATAAATCCTGTCTCTCACTTCCTCCATGAGCTTCATGGAAGAGATGTCCTTAAAGGCGGGATCGTTATCCGGGAAAAGTCTTCCGATGTCTCCCATGCCTGCTGCTCCCAGCATGGCATCCATGAGAGCATGTAATGCAACGTCAGCATCGCTGTGGCCCAGAAGTCCCTTCTCATAGGGGATCTCAACCCCCATAAGTATGCACTTCCTGCCCTCGACGAGCTTGTGGACGTCATAGCCCATTCCTGTACGTATTTCCATCCGGGGCAAATCCTCCTTTGTAGTGATCTTGATGTTTTCATAATCGCCTTCAGTCATGGTTACGGGGTAGCCTGCATATTCAGCGATCCCTCCGTCGTCAGTGCCGTAGAAGCCGTCCTTCATGGCCTTTTCATAGGCTGTTCTGATGACTTCTGAACGGAAACCCTGGGGAGTCTGGATCATGAAGAGCTCACTTCTGTTAAGATTCCCGGAGGCATTCCTTATGCTGTCCTTGGGGTTTACCACGGGAACTGCAGCACCCTTTTCAAAGGCTCCCTCAAGGACGCCTGTGATAACCTCTTCTGTTACGAAGGGCCTTGCGGCGTCATGTATGAGGATAAGTCCGTCGCCGGAAGCTTTGATGCCGGCATATACGGAGTCCTGCCTTTCCTTTCCCCCGGGAATTATCCGGGAGACTTTGTGATGATCCTTAAGGAGCTCCTTCACGTAGTCCAGATATTCATCCGAAGTAACGACGACTATATCATCCGTACAGGGATGCTCCTCGAGTCTCTTAAGGGCAGCTTCCAGAATGGTCACGTTTCCAAGCTTCAGGAACTGCTTGGGCGTATCTCCTCCGAAGCGCCTGCCCTTTCCGGCAGCCACAAGAATAAATGTAACCTTTTTAGTTTTAAACATTTACTTCACCTTACCGAATATCATACGGCCTGCTGCTGTCTGCAGGACGGATGTTACTGTGATATCCACGGTCTTTCCGATATACTTTCTTCCGTCTTCCACTACTATCATGGTACCGTCATCCAGGTAGGCAACAGCCTGTTCTCTGTCCTTGCCCTGCTTGATGAGAGATACGGTCATGGTCTCTCCGGGAATTGCCAGAGGCTTTACCGCATTGGAAAGTTCGTTGATGTTGAGCACGGGTACTTCCTTTATTGCAGCTACCTTATTCAGATTGAAGTCGTTGGTAACTACCTTGCCCTTCATGATCTGGGCAAGCTTAAGGAGCTTGACATCAACTTCAGGTATTTCCTTAAGGGCTTTCTCGGAATCAGTGTTGTAGATCTGGATATCGAACTCAGTCTGGATATTGTTAAGTATGTCCAGACCTCTTCTTCCTCTTACGCGCTTAAGGCTGTCAGATGAGTCGGCTATGTGTCTCAGTTCAACCAGTACGAATTCAGGTATGATTATAGGGCCTTCCAGGAATCCGGTTCTCATGATCTCAAGGATCCTTCCGTCAATAATGACTGAAGTATCCAGGATCTTGGGAACTCTCTGACTCTTTCTGTCCTTTGCACGATACTCGAATTCGTTGTTTTCCCTGGTCTTTCTGCTGTTGTTCTGGATCGTATTGAGAAGTTCAGGCGCTTTTCTTGATCCGACTACGGCACCTAAGAAAGCAAGTGTGGAATACACTATGATGGTTACCGTAAGATACAGAGCCTTCTGTACCAGAATGTTCTGATAGATAGTAGTCAAAAGATATGCAACTACAAGTCCCAGCACAAGGCCGATGACGCCCCCAATAAGTTCAACGGGTGATACGCCCTGGATCTCGTTTTCGATGTTGCTGGCTACTTTCCGACCTCTGTTTGACAGGCGCGGCGCATATCTGAAGAAAATAAATCCGAAAGCTAAAACGAAAAATGCTCCCATAATCAGCTGTTCTGACTGTGTTAGCGGGTCTGAACCGTCGTATGTTCCTGTCTTGTCGACGATGTATTTGATAAGTTCAAAAATTTCATAACCGATAAGTCCGCCGATGATCGTAAAGATGCCTCTTAATAACCTTCTGAACATGTTTTTTACCTCCTTTCTTCAAAAATTGATATAATAACGCTATTATACCTAATAAGTTAGTATACCTTGAATTGTCAACTATTTCAAGACAAAAGCCCCATTTATATCCAATTATTTGCCTCGGAGCCCAATAATTCTCTTGATATACACAAAGCATTCACAATATAAGATTATATTTGTAGGTAAGATATAAATATGGTAAAATATCTGTGTATATCAGCAATTATTTTGCTTTAAAGGAGGACGCCCTTATGTATAAATTACTCGTTGTTGACGATGAGCCCAAGATCCGTGAGATCATCAGGGAATATGCCGAATTCGCTGGCTACGAAGTCACTGAAGCGGAGGACGGCATGGTGGCCCTTGGCTTATGCAAGCTCAACGACTATGACCTTATTGTAATGGATATAATGATGCCTAAGCTGGACGGCTTCTCAGCCTGCAAGGAAATCAAGAAGATCAAGGACATTCCGACCATCATGCTCAGCGCAAGAGGTGAGGAATATGACAAGCTCTTCGGATTCGAGCTGGGAATAGACGACTATGTGGTCAAGCCCTTCAGCCCCAAGGAGCTAATGGCAAGAATAAATGCCGTAATCACCCGTTATCACGGAGCGAGCCAGGCATCTCAGTCAGTGCTTAAATTCGAGGGCCTCGAGATCAACGTTCCTGCCAGGACCGTATCCGTTGACGGCAAGCGTGTGGAACTTACTCCCAAGGAGTACGATCTTCTCTTCTACCTCGTTGAAAACAAGAACATAGCTCTTTCCAGAGACAAGCTTCTGTCTGATATCTGGGGATATGACTTCTTCGGGGACGACAGAACCATAGACACCCATATCAAGAACCTCAGAAATAACCTGGGTGAATACAGAAAATTCATCGTTACTTTGAGAGGAGTTGGCTATAAATTTGAGTTCGAAGGTTAGATTTGATTTCAAAAGCATAAGATTCAGGCTCTGGCTGTACTTTCTTTGCATCGCCCTGGTGATCTTAGGTATGATCTGGTTCCTTCAGATATTCTTCCTGAACAACTATTACGAGGAAATGAAGGAGAACGAGGTCACGAGGATCGCAGACTCCGTAGCCCTGGCATATCAGAATGAGAACACCGAAGAGCTGACCGCCAATATACAGCAGTATTCCATGGTAAACGACTATTACTTCATGATGGAATCCAACGGCAAGGTTCTGGTCTTCACACCGGATGCCGATACCGCCAAGCCTGTATATACCTACCAGACCATGCTTCCCAAGCTGAGGGATGCCATTCAGGAGGATCCCGACAAGGATTCCGTATCCCTTAAGTTCACCACGGGCAGGGACAACTATTTCACCCTGGCCTACGCCAAGCTTCTGGACAGCACGGAAGAGGAAGAGGTATATCTCTATATCTTCTCGCCCCTCTATCCCGTAAGCTCCACCGTGGAGATCCTTCAGCACCAGTTCCTGCTGATCACCATTACAGCTCTTGCCATGGCCTTCATCCTTGCCTTCCTCTTCTCGAGAAGGATATCAAGGCCCGTAAAGGCCATGACGGAAAGCGCCAGAAAGCTGGGAGCCGGAAACTACAACGTTACTTTCACCGCCAATTCCTATTCGGAAGTGAACGAGCTGGCCGACACCCTGAACACTGCCGCCTATGAAATGGGCCAGGCTGATAACCGTCAGAAGGACCTGGTTGCCAATGTATCCCACGACCTCAAGACCCCTCTTACTCTCATCAAATCCTATGCTGAGATGATAAGAGATCTTTCGGGCGACAACCCCGAAAAAAGAAATGACCATCTTCAGGTCATTATCGAAGAGTCCGACCGTATGGCGAACCTGGTAAGCGACATGTCCACCATGTCCCTCATGGCAAGAAAAGACGTGGAGCTTCACAAGGATTACTTCGATCTGGTGAACGTCGCTGCGGAGATCCTGGCTTCCTACGATATTTATGTGGTCCAGCAGGGCTACGACTTCAGGTTCACAGCACCCAAGGAAGCCCCTGTATTCGCTGACCGGGACAGAATAGGTCAGGTAATAGCGAACCTCACCTCAAACGCCATAAAATATTGCGGCGAGGACAAGGTCGTTCTTGTGAACATCAGACGTACAGGCAAAAAATTCCGCCTGGAAGTTTCAGACCACGGTCCCGGAATCAAGCAGGAAGAACTTCCTCACGTATGGGACAGATATTACAAGGCAAGTTCCAATTATGTGCGGGCCACCACAGGCTCCGGCCTGGGCCTCAGCATAGTAAAAGAAATACTTACCCTCCACAAGGCAGAATACGGAGTTGTCAGCAAGGAGGGCAAAGGCACCACCTTCTGGTTCGAACTGGAAATGGTCAAAAAACAGGCATAAGAAAAACACCGCTGATGCGGTGTTTTTTTACGAAATCTTTTAAAGAAGATGTATACTTCCGATGAGAGGAAGTTCCTTCTCCTGCTCCTGGCTGGCATTTATGATGCCGATTACCATGCACACGAAAATGAAGATGCTCCATATTTTGCCAAGAAGAGGAATTGCACCGAGAAGTGAGAAGAGGTTGAGAACAAGTCCCTGATTGAGGTGGAACTTGGCGCCCTCTCTGTCTCCTGCAAAATATGCAATGAGGAAGCCAATCCAGGTGATGTAGGCGAGGACTCCTGTAGCCTTTTTGGAGATGCTGCTGTTTCCTCCGTTATTCTCCGCCTTGTCCTGGAAATAATGACCGCTGAAAACGTTTCCGTCTCCCTTGGACTCCTGCTCATGATCCATTGCTGCATCCTCAGTCTCGAGGATCTTCTTTTTCTTTAATTCAAACTCTTCCTGGGTGATCATTCCCTCATCCAGAAGCTGTTTATATTCTCTGATTCTTTCTGCTGCTGATCTCTCTGCCATTAGTAATACCTCGCTTTCGAAATATCAATATCAGACTGTTGTCAAAAAACAATAATTTGTTTTTCCAACAAAATATTATACACGATTATGGTTTAAGTATCAATACCCGCCGCCAAAGGACTTGATGGCTTCTCTGATATTTTTTACTCCGATTATTCTGCAGTCTTCAACCTTATCCCTGAACTTATCGGCGTTTGATGAAGGCATTATTATCTTCTCATAACCCAGGCGGGCAGCTTCCTTGACGATCTTCTCCGCATTTCTCACGGGCCTCAGGTCTCCCGTAAGCCCCACTTCTCCGAGAGCAAGGGTCCTGGCGTCAGGTGCCACTCTCTTGAAGGATGAATAAATAGCAAGGGCAACAGCTACGTCTGTTCCCGTTCCTTCAGGCCTGATGCCGCCTACAACGTTGACATAGATGTCCTGTCCTCCAAGCGGCAGTCCTACCTTCTTCTCCATGACGGCGATTATCATGCTCAGTCTCGTGTTGTCTATACCGACAGAAGTCCTTCTGGAGAATCCCATGCCGGATGCGGGAGTAACCAGAGACTGTATCTCAAACATTACAGGGCGGCTTCCCTCATAGATGGCTGTGGTCACCGAACCTTCTGTCTTGTTCTCGCTGTTCTCAAGGAAAGTGGCACTGATATCCGTGACTTCCGTGAGGCCTGAACCCTCCATCATGAAGGCTCCGATCTCCGAAGTGGTTCCGAAACGGTTCTTGTAGGATCTCAGTATCCTTAATTCCTGGTCGCGCTCTCCTGTGAAGTTAAGAACGCAGTCCACCAGATGTTCCACGGTCTTGGGTCCTGCCAGGTCTCCGGATTTGGTGACGTGGGCCACAATGAAGATGGGAATGTTTCCCGTCTTTCCGAGACGCATGAGCTGGTTTCCTACCTGACGCACCTGAGAAATGGATCCCGGCGCTGAGTCCAGCTGTGTGGAGTACATGGTCTGTATTGAGTCGATTATGAGAAAGTCAGGTTTCACATTCTCGCAGGCTGTCTCCACATTTTCCATATTGGTCTCTGCAAGGACAAAGAGTGTATCAGGTATGCTTTCACACACTCTGTCGGCTCTGAGCTTGTTCTGTTCCTCAGACTCCTCTCCTGATACATA
>CAMPCK010000001.1 GCA_946645735.1 uncultured Clostridia bacterium | reverse complement strand
GCGCGACCTTCTGGTATCCCAGGGCAAGATCTTCTTCGAGAGGATCATGAACGCCCTGATGGATCTTGGAGTCGATACAGAGCACGCAGGACAGGTATTCGCTGCCGTTAAAGCCATAGGAGCCCGCCAGCTCGAAGACAACTTCGGCGTAGGCGAACAGGACAAGACAGCTCTCGGCGGACGGAGACCCGTGCGTCCCACAGACATAGTCAAAACCCTTCAGGAGAAACAGATAAAATACTTCCAGGGGGCAGGAGACATTCTGAAGGCTCTCGACGGTCTCAGCCTCATCGTCGGATCCACCGATATTCATGAATACGGAAAAGATATCGCCAAATCCCTCTGCCTTTCAGCAGGCGCAGAGGTCTTCGACCTGGGCACCTATGTAACAGCAGAAGAGATCGTGGATAACGTTATAGAGACCGAGTGCCGTGCGGTATTCATCTCCACCTTTAACGGAGTCGCTCTTTCCTTCGCAAAGGAAGTACTGTCCCGTCTCAAAGAAAACGGACTGGATGACGTTACTCTGGTCCTGGGAGGAGCCCTCAACGAAAACATGGACGGAAGCATGCTGGCAGTCGATGTTACAGAGGAGCTGGCATCGATTGGCGTAAACGTAGAAAACGATCTGAATAAAACCGTGGAGATAGTGAGGAAGATCTATGAGAAATGATTTCATGGAAAAAACTGATTCCCGCTATTCTGTACTGGTGGACTTCGGAAGCACCTATACCAAGATGGCCGTAGCGGACAGGGTAGAGCGCAGAATCGTTACGACAGCTCATGTCCCGTCCACCGTAGCAACTGACGCATCCCTTGCACTTTCAGAGTGCTACAGGGCAGCTGAAGAAGCCATCGGCTCCGAAGAATTCTCGAAGGCATCAAAGCTTGCATCTTCCAGTGCTGCAGGCGGACTCCGCATGGCAGTCACGGGACTTTCCAGGTCTCTCAGCATCCAGGCGGGAAGAAGCGCCGCCTTCGGTGCAGGCGCCAAGATACTCAAGACCTGTTCAGGCCTCCTGAGTGACAAGGATATAGATGAACTTCAGAGCCTTCCCATAGAGATCCTTCTGATCACCGGAGGATACGACCATGGGAACCTCACCATGCTTCTCGCAAACTGCGAGAAACTTGCCGGGTCTTCCATTCATGTCCCTATGGTATTCGCCGGAAACTGCGACGCTGCAAAAGATGTACGCCGCATGCTGACCTTCTCCGGAAAGGAATTCTATATCGTTCCCAACATCATCCCAACCGTCGGAAAAGTCAGCAGCAAGCCCGTTGAGGAGATAATCCGGAATCTTTTTCTTTCAAGAATTATTAATATGAAGGGTCTGGACAAGGTAACAGGCCTTCTCGATAAAGTCGTAATGCCCACGCCCAAGGCTGTCCTTTCAGCCTGCGAGCTGCTGTCCCTTGGTCCCCATAATAAAGGTGGCCTGGGCGAACTCATAGCTGTAGACGTGGGAGGCGCAACAACAGACATCCACTCCTGTGCAGAGCCCAGGTCCTATGAAGGAGCCAAGCTTCTTGGCGCAGAAAACTCATATACACAGCGAACCGTGGAAGGCGATCTGGGCATGCGCGAATCCTCAGACACACTGCTTAAGGAGGCGGGAGCCTTTAAAAAGGATATTCAGCCCGTTATTGACAGGTGGCACGAAAAACACGAGGCCCTGCCTGAAACGGAACTGGAGGCCGAGGCTGACCGCTATCTTGCCGAGAATGCAGTAAGGATCAGCGCAAGACGCCACGCCGGTAAGCTGGAACCCACTGTGGGTTCTTCCATAAAATATATACAGCGCGGAAAAGACCTCACTAATGTTCGTACAGTTATCGGTGTAGGCGGTCCCCTGGTTTACAGCGGATACGGAAAGGAGCTTCTGAGAGGAGTCCTGCGGGATCCTTCCGGTGAGCCCCACGTGCTCCTTCCAGCAGATGCCCGGTTTCTTCTGGATGAAGACTACATTTTCTTCGCGGCCGGCCTCTTAAGAGAGTTCGATGAGGACACCGCCTTTGAGATATTGCTTAAAAGTTTAAGAATTTGAATACTCCCACCACTTAATTCACTTCCGCGAATTTGAAGTGGGGGTATTCTCGTTGAGCTTTCCGATAAAAAAGCAACTCTTATTACAGAGTTGCTTTTCCTTTTATACTTGTCTTTTTCAGTGTCCACTCAGGTATTTCCTCAATAAAGCGGCTCACCCGCCAGCCCATCTGGCGGTCTTCCTTTATTTTCACGAATTCTCCTGAGTCGATCTTGCGGCCTATGGCTTCTATGGCTCTTTCTTCATCATCGATGTATATTCTTCCCAGGATCCTGCCAAGCCTGTTATTGATCAGATCCATCTCCTTATCTGTCATAAACTGGTCCAGGCTCATCTCCTCGTACTTCCTTTCTTCAAAGGGCACTTCATGGGCACTGGTCCATTTCCTGGCAAGTTCCTGACACTGATCCGGAGTTCCCTTTCCCATTGCAAAAAATCTGCACACGAGAAGCGCATTCCAGACGGCATGTCTGAAGGCGTCGCCGTTTCCCAGGTCTCTTCCGTTTTTGTACCTTTCGGAAGTCATCCTCACGGCTTCCCTTCCGCAGGAAACATATACGGAGAATTCCTTGGGATGCTCCAGAGCAAGCGCCTTTTCCCTCTTATTCAGTTTTGGAAGTTTATAGGATCCTGCCCCCATAAGATACACCCACTGAGAATACTATTTCCAGGAAGCGGACTTCAGAATTTCTTCGAATACCGCTCGCTTTCAGCTTTAAGAGCCTGTCTTCCATAGAAATGGATATAGTAAAAGTTCTTTCCGTTTTTTACAGAAAGAGATCTTGCATACATTTCGGTTTCCTGAGCAGTATAGTGATACTCGATCCCGTCATAATGTCTCTCGTCGTCCCTGATGCACCAGCCGGGAGCATCTTTAACGGGATTCATCTTAAGTATCTCATCCCTGTCCAGTTCTCTGAAACCCTCGGGATATGAGATCTGAAGGTCATTGTTTACCAGATTTTTCGCCGTCCTTTATTTCAGCACTTCCTTGGCGGCTGCGGCCATGCCTGCCAGTCCCTGCAGTTCTGAAGGGATAATGATCTTGGTGGCCTGTCCGTTGGCTGCCTTTTCGAAGGCTTCAAGGCTCTTGAGCTTGATAACTGCATCATCAGCAGCTGCCTTCTTGATGGCTTCGATACCATAGGCTGTAGCTTCGTTTACCAGTCTGATAGCTTCAGCCTTACCTTCTGCCTCACGTATAGCTACCTGCTTGTTTGCCTCAGCATTAAGGATCGCTGCTTCCTTCTCACCTTCTGCAACGAGGATAGCGGATGCCTTGGTTCCTTCAGCGTTGAGGATGGCTTCACGCTTTTCACGCTCTGCCCTCATCTGCTTCTCCATGGCCTGCTGGATGTCTCTTGGAGGTGTGATATTCTTTACTTCCACACGGTTGATCTTGATTCCCCAGGGGTCAGTTGCTTCGTCCAGGACGATTCTGATCTTGGAGTTGATGTGCTCACGGGATGTGAGGGATTCGTCCAGTTCCAGATCACCGATGATGTTTCTTAAAGTCGTAGCTGTCAGATTCTCAATAGCAGCCAGGGGGCTTTCAACACCGTAAGCATAAAGCTTGGGGTCTGTGATCTGATAGTAAACAACTGTATCGATCTCCATGGTTACGTTATCCTTGGTGATAACGGGCTGAGGATCGAAATCTATAACTTTTTCCTTCAGTGACACTCTTCTCGCTACTCTGTCGATAAGAGGAATCTTGAAGTGCAGTCCTACCTGCCATGTCTCTTTATATGCTCCGAGTCTTTCGACTACATATGCCTGTGCCTGAGGCACGATCCTGATATTCGTCACCAGAAGGCCGATGATTATCAGAAGCACGATTGCTATTACAACGAATGTGATTACGGGTCCCATTTTTTCCTCCTTTAATACCTCTTGAATTTATTTGACTATAAGTTTAACGCCTTCAATGGCCTTAACCTTCACGGTTGCGTCCTTGGGAATGACTGCGTCCTTATCTGCAGCTGCAGCGGACCAGCTCTGTCCCTTGACCTTGACCCTGCCTACGTTATGAGGGGTTATTTCTTCCATTACAACTCCCTCCTCGCCGATCAGGGCATCCACGTTGGTCTTTTCAGACCCCGTCTTAAGTTTATTTACGAAAATCTTTCTCGTGGTTGCAAGAAGTGCAAGGGATACAACGAGAAAAACTATCACCTGCACCATGGGAGGCAGCTTGAAAAGCGCAAGCACCAGTGCCACCAGGGCGCCTGCGGCGAACCAGATGGTGGTGAGTCCCACAGTCAAGGCTTCGACAATAATGAAAATAATGGCAACAGCAAGCCAAATCCAAACCATGCTGATGCTTAATCCTGCGATTGTGATCATTTAATACTCCTTTCGTCAGATAATTACTTTAACCTCTTCATCTGTTCTGAGTGAATCCGGTGTTACAAGACAGTCAACTGCGACAGCCCTGACACCTTCTGACACGGCTTTTCTCAGTTCTTCTGAGAATACCGGATCGTGTTCTTCGTTAGGCCTTATATCATGTATGGGCTTCATCTGTATAACGAAGAGAATATATGCTTTGTATCCTTCCTTAAGGGCCGAAGCAAGCTCTCTTACGTGTCTCGCTCCTCTTTCAGTGGGAGCATCGGGAAAAGATGCGTGCCCGTCATACTCCAGGGTCACGCCCTTGACCTCCACAAAAGCTCTGTTTCCCAGGTCATCCTCAAGATAGAAGTCAAACCTGGAATCCCCGTACTTGGTCTCGGGTCTGATGAGAGTGAGATTACCCATGCCTTCCAGAGGGATCCTTCCCTCCTTAAGGGCTTCGTGAGCCACCTTGTTGGGAGCCTGGGAGTCCATGTTTACGGTCATTACTCCCCGGTCTGTCACCTTATCCACGGCAACGAGAGAGTAGCGCATCTTGCGGCTTCCCATTCTTCCCTGGAAGTCCTCCAGATATACCGTCGCCCCGGTCTGAAGAAGCTCCCGGCATCTTCCTGTGTTCTTCACATGAACGGTTTCAGTCTTGCCGTCTATCTCAACCTTTGCGACAAACCTGTTGGGTCTCTCTATGAATTTGCCTTCAGCTATTCTTTCATATCTCATTTTTAATATTATACCACTCTGAAGCGTGTCATAACAACAATAATCCTCTATTTTGGATTCTTTACAGTGGAATTATTTTGGGATATAATAGCACTTGTGCGTTTAAAGAGAGGTATATTTTGAAAAGACATCACTACGCCTGGACCATCTGCGCCGCAGGCACATTATTGATTTTTATTACAATGGGAGCCGTATCCAACGGTTTCTCCATATACATGCCATACATCCGGGATGCCTACGGCCTTACCAATGCTCAGACTTCCACTCTGGTCACCATGCGTCTCGTTGTCGCCTTCGTATGTATGCTCCTTATAGGAAAGTATTATGATTTTCTGAATATAAGATTAGGCGCTGCCCTTGCCGCAGCTTCAGGAGGTCTGGCATTCATAGTATATTGCTTCGCGAGGAACTATCTGCTCTTTGCCGTAGGAGCAGGAATTTCCGGCCTGGCCTACGGTCTCGGGTCCATGGTTCCCGTGTCCATATTAATGAGCCGCTGGTTTGATGAGCACAAGGCTCTCGCTATCAGCATCTGTTCTGCCGGCTCCGGTCTCGGATCGGTTATACTTCCGCCGGTCACAACAGGGCTTCTGAGCGTTCTTCCCATGAGCACCGTATTCATGCTGGAAGGAATCTTCATTCTGGCTCTCAGCCTTCTCATATATGCACTCATGCGTAATTACCCCACAGACATGAACCTTACCCGTCTCGGCGAAAACCGCGCAAAACTAAGCGAGGCGGCAAAGGAAGCTCTTAAGGATAAAAAGGACAAGGCGCCCATCACACCGGCAGTCATGGCCATCGCCTGCATCTCAAGCTTCCTCATGGGAGCTCAGGGAAATCCCGGGATCATGCACCTTCCGGTGCTCTTCACATCCTGCGGATTCACCGCTGTCTTCACAGCTACTCTTATGAGCATCATAGGCGCAGCTCTTACCATCGGAAAGGTGGTGTACGGGGAACTGACAGACAAGATCGGCGGTCTCGGATCCTCAGCGGTATTCATGGCCCTTCTGGTACTTGGAAACGGTCTCTGCTGCCTTTCAGGCACGGGAAGTCCCGCTCTGGCGCTTTCAGCCGTTACCCTTCTCGGAATAGGTTATTCTGCATCCACCATAGGCCCCTCCATCTGGGCAGGCGACCTTTCATCTGAAATGGAATTCGCCAAGGTCATCAGAAGGTTCCAGGTGGCCTATTCAGCAGGTGCCCTTATTGCTGCAAGCATTCCGGGCATCATGGCGGACCACGCTGATGGAAGCTATGTTCCGGCCTACGTTTTCTTCACCGTGCTGTCGGCCGTGGCTTCTGTCCTCATACTTCTTGCCTACAAAAAGAAAAAATAACTTACACAATATCAAAACGCCGTCAGCTGACGGCGTTTTTGTTTAGGCTTGATCAAGTTCTTTAATGAAGACCGTGGTCTTCTTTATGGTAAATCCAAGTGCATCATAAAAGGCGTGAGCGTCCTCCCTGTAGTTTGCGCTGGTGAGTTCTATGGCCGTACAGCCCTTCTCTTTAGCCTCACTTTCCATGGCATCGAAGATCTTAGATCCTATGCCAAGTTTCCTCAGGCTCCTGTCCACAGCCACATAGGTAACATATCCATAGGTATATTCCCTGATAAAGTCACGGCAGATCTCAAGGAAGGCACAGCCTGCTATGGATCCCTCCGCCTCAGCTACGAAGATGAGCTTGTCCTCTCCCAGATACTTTTCTTCAAGAGTATCCTGGGATACCCTGCTGTCATAGACATCTCCGAGAAGCTTTATAAGGCCCGGGAAATCTTCTTTTCTGTATTGTCTGATCATTACTTCCGGCATGGCTTCCTCCCCTCAGATGAGTCCCCTTGCCTGCATGTCCTTAAGGGCAGCAAGGAGGGTGTCGTAGTCTTTTTCATAAAGGTCTCCGATATGTCCCACTCTGAATACCTTGTCTCTCAAAGCTCCGCCGTTGGGGCATACCCAGATGTTATACTCATCCTTTAATACTGTAAAAATATCAAAGGCGGATTTTCCTCCCGTATGGGTAAGGGATGTTACAGCGTTGGGAAGATCACAGGAAACCTCTTCAAAAGGAAGTCCCATTTCCCTGATCTTGTTTCTGAAATATTCTGCAAGGTGGCCGGTTCTCTCGATTTCTGCAGCGCTTCCGCCGGCTGCTTCGATTTCCCTGAGCCTCTGATTGATCTGCCTCAAGGTTCCGACAGCGGGTGTGAAAGGCGTCTGTCCGCGCTCTCCATCCTTAAGGGCGAGCTTAAGGTCCAGATACATGGTCCTGGGCTTCTTCTCATATACCCTCTTCACAGCATCCCCACTCAGGACTATGACCGATACTCCCGGAGGACAGGCGAGAGCCTTCTGGGATCCCGTGATCATGACCTTAACGTCCATTTCCTTCATGTTGAATTCATCGCAAAGGAAAGAACTTATGGTGTCCACAATGAGGAAGATGTTGTTTCTTTTGCAGAAATCGCTGATCATTTCCATGTCATAGAGGACACCTACGGAAGTCTCGTCGTGATTGACGAGGAATCCCGTGAATCCTTTGCCGTCAAAGGCTTCAAGCTGGTCACGTGTGATTCCGTGTCCGAACTCAGGCCTGATTATTTCATGAGGGATCCCGTGGATCTCAAGAAGCTCCACGAATCTGTGGCCGAAGCCACCTCCGTCGATCACGAGGACTCTGTCATTTGTATCAAAGCAATTTATTACAGCAGCTTCCATGGAAGCCGTGCCGGAGCCTGTGATAAAGACTGCCCGTGCGTCTTCATCAGCCCCTGCCAGTTCCTTCATGATCCTTTCGTTTTCAAACATAACTTCCGAAAACTCCGGGGTCCTGAAGTAAGGTACCTGTTCAGCTCCTATGTTTCTTACTGTTTCTGAGGACATTACAGGTCCTACGGTAAAATTCAGCATTTATGCTGCTCCTTTCCATTTATCAGATTTCAAAGGTATCGCCTGCAGCTGCGATCTTGACTGCATCTCCCATCTTCATTTTGAAACGAATTATGGCATTCATTCCCGTGCAGTGAACGGGGAAGATGTGCCTGATACCCATTGCTCTCATCTCTTCTATTATGCTGTCGATGAGTTCATTGGATGCACTGTAGAGGTGCATTCCTGCCACAACGCTGTCGATTTTCTTTCCGGGAATCTTTTCCTGGATATATCTTAAGATGGGGATAATTCCCATATGGCTGCAGCCCGAGAAAACATGAAGTCCGTTTTCGTCTTCGATTACCAGAGTCTGCTCATGCTCCATCTGGTCCGGGAAGAGCTGGTTTCCGACTTTGATGAAGAAATTCTCAGTCGGTGTGAAACCTTCGACAGCAGGAACGTTTCCCACGAGCCATGTATGCTCGTCTATTCTGTAGGTTCCCTCTGTTCTTATGATTCTCTCAGCGTTATCTTCCATGGTCTTTTCTGACCAGTGGATCCCGATATTTCCGTCGAGATCCAGAGCCACCTGATAGCTGAAGGCTTTTTTGTGCACATATACAGGGGCAGTCTTGTTGATTTCCATGAAATATTCTGTACCGCCCGTATGATCGTCGTGTCCATGACTTATACAAGCAAAATCAACTTCGCTGAGATCTATGCCGAGTCCTCCGGCATTTTTTACGAACATGTCAGATGCTCCCTGGTCCATGAGGATCTTCTTGCCGTTGGCTTCGATGAGCATGGAAAGCCCCCACTCCGCATTGCACTCAACTGCTTCCGTCTTGTTGTCTACGAGAAATGTGATCTTCATACCTTCCTCCTTAAATGTCTTCAGCTTTGATGTGTTCCGTTTCCTCTTCAAGAAGCTGCTCCATTTCAAGCTCCTTCTGCCGGATAGCCTGGCTGAACCCTGTCAATGGGTCAAATGCCCCGAACTGCTTTGCCCTGTCCTCCAGGGACATTCTGGGGTGTTTGAGAGGCGGACGCTTTCTTGTGAGATATTCTTCCTTTTTATCCATTTTCCTAAATTATGGAGCCTATATCCCTTAAAGGATATTGCCCGAAAAATACAAGTTTAAGTCCTTTATTCTCAATGAATGTTTTTATTCTTTCATGGTCCGGATGAGCCCTCAGGTCTCCGTTAAAGATGATCTCATCCCCGAACTTCCCGGAAGCTCCTCCGAGAAATCCCGTCTTATATCCCGGAAGAAGCACATGCCCCGGTTCCACCAGCAAAACATCCATGCCGGCTTCAGTGCATGCTTCAGCGATTCCACGGTCGTAGGTTATTATGGAATCCTCATCCACGGGAACAATGCTGCATCCTGAATATCCCTGCTTAACATCTACCGGGATCAGCCCGCAGTCCTTTGCTGCTTTGAGAAGATCATCCGCCGTGCAGGCCAGTTTATGTATGAAGTACTTGCCCGTCGAAAACCCGTTATATATTATATCTCCAGGGTATTCGGGCTTAAGAAGTCTCCCATCGCCTTTAAACAATATGTCTTCCCTAAGCCTCACATAGATGAGATCCGGGTGGTTCCTTATGGCAGGAGCCACATCATATTCAGAACTGTAGATCTCAATTTCCGCTCCAAGGCCCTTGAGATAATCTATGAGCAAAATATCGGCGTCCGAGGAAACTATCACTCTATTCTTCATTTCCGCTCTTGTGGCCTCCGATCTGCATGTTTCGCTCAAGAGTTGTGGCAGCCTCTTCAAGGTCCATTCCCTTGAACATGGCATTCTTTCCGAATTTGGCCTTTATGTCGTTAATGGCGGTCTGCATGCCCCGCTCTTTACCGAGTTCCTCTTCCTTGGCCAGCTCAAGGAAATTCAGCTGCTTCTCTTCCTCATATTTTTTGACATTGTTGCAGTTGATCATGACCCTTCTTATGGGGGTCTCCGTATCAACTATCCTGTCATAGAGTTCGGCTATGCCGTTCACCATGATGTTTCCCGCATTCGTCGGAAAGTCGAAGCCCTGGGTGCCGTGGGCAAAGTCCATATCAACTTTATTGGAGTATCCCACGCTCATGGTGACAGACTGGGTAACGAGACCCTTCTGCACAAGTTCAAGGGCCAGAAGTTCCATCATTTCCTTAACTATGATCTTGCCTTCCGAGAAGTTATAGTCCCGCATGAGGACCTGGCCCCTTGAAAGGGAATTGGCTTTCGGCTTATATGATTTGATGTGTTTGATCTCAGTTGGCTCATACCCCCAGGCGTGATCGATGAGAAGTTCAGCATCTATTCCGAAGACCTTGTACATGAGGTCTTCATCAGCTTCCGTGATATCTCCCATGGTGTATATGCCGTACTTGGCAAGGCGCCTTGCAGTTCCCGGACCCACTCTCCAGAAGTCAGTAATGGGCTTATGATCCCAGAGCTTGGTCCTGTAGCTCATCTCGTCAAGTTCCCCTATGAAGTCCGGGGAATGCTTGGCCGTAATGTCGAGAGCTACCTTGGCAAGATAAAGGTTGGTTCCTATCCCTGCCGTGGCCCTGACTCCGATCTCCTTTGTTACCTGGTCCATGAGGAACATGGCCATTTCTCTCGGAGTCTTGTTATAGAGCTTAAGATAGTTGGTGATATCCATGAAGCACTCGTCTATGGAATAGACATAAATATCGTCCTTGGATATGTATCTCAGATAGATCCCGTATATTTCTGCCGAGTAATCAATGTATTTCTGAAGTCTCGGAGGCGCCATGATATAGTCGAAGGCCTTGGGTATCTCAAAGACCCTGCAGCGGTTCTTTACGCCCAGGGCTTTGAGAGACGGTGATACCGCCAGACATATGGTCTTGTCCGTCCTGGAGGGGTCCGCCACGACCAGGTTGGTGGTCATGGGATCCAGCCCTCTCTCCACGCATTCAACGGATGCGTAGAAGGACTTCAGGTCAATACAAAGATAGGCTTTTTCGCTCATTTTCAGGCCCCTTGGGCAATTATTTCCTTAAGGATCTTAGCAAGCTGGTCAGGGCAGGATGTGGGACGTCTTCCGCAGGTTATTCCTTCAAGCTTGTCTGCGATCTCTGTAATATCTCTTCCTTTGGCAAGGCTTACTATACCCTTGTGATTTCCGTCGCATCCGCCGTAGAACTCACAGTCAACAAGCTTGCCGTCTTCGATTTCAACTTCACAGCCCATGGCGCATACGCCATACATGGGGAATTGTTTTTTCATATTGAACTAATGCCTTTCAAATGTTATTGTTTTCTTATATAATTATACAGAGTAAGTATACCATAACTGAGGTTTTAAATAAACATGGAAGAAAATATTTTGTTTCTCAAAATACTGGAGGAGCGCTTCGACCGCTTCCTTCAGAGTTACAGCATAATGAGCGGGGATTTCATGTCTCCGGAGCAGCAGAGCCAGGCTTCCGGCTTCTTCAGAAGAAACCGCTCCCAGGGAGCCTATCTCTTCGGAGGCTATGAGGAAGCTGAGAGAAAGATGGCGCTCTTCCTCCCTGATTACACGGGAATAGAGACAGAGGAAGACATTCTTCCCTTTTTCTCCGGAAACCCTGACGACTGCCCTCTTTCGGTCCTCGAGGTCACGGTGCCCAAGGCTGAAAACTTCAGACCCGGTCACAGGGATTATCTTGGAGCCCTCATGGGAGAAGGTATCAAGCGGGAAAAAATCGGCGATATCATAATACGCCCGGAAGGCGCTCAGATAATTGTCATGAAGGATATCGGGGAATATCTGGCAGACCATCTCACATCCGTCGGAAGAGCCTCCGTTTCAGTGTCCGTAAAGGCTATAGACTCCATCGATCCCGGCGAAATAAAAAAGGAAGAGAGACGCTACAACATCTCATCTCCCAGGCTGGACAATGTTTTGTCGGCGGTCTTCAATATATCGAGAAAGTCCGCTCAGGAGGCCATATCCAAGGGACTGGTGTTCCTGGACGGGATCCAGCAGTCAAAGCCTGACAAGCAGCTTGCGGAAGACCAGAAACTGGTGCTCCGGGGAAAGGGCAAAGCCATTTACCGCGGCATCTCAGGCACCTCCAAAAAAGGCAAGGTGTACATAACAGTCGAAAAATATGTATAAAAGAAGCGCTTAGCAATGCTAAGCGCTTTAGTTTTAAAGCAAGCCATCTCTTTTCATGAATCCGATAACTCTCTCGGAATCCCTGTTATCGTGGAATTCCACTATGGTGTTGTAGTTATCTATGAATTCCTGTTTCTGAGGTTCGTTGTATGCTTTGATTATAGCTTCCCTAAGCTCTTCCTCGGTCCTTGTGACGTATCCGAAGGCCTCATCCTCCTGAAGCATGAGGGCCGCTCCGTTTCCGTACATTTCCAGGCAGTGCTCCTTGTCTGACCAGTCAAAGATAACGTTGCTCCCTCTGTAGAAGGAATCATAGCTTATGCTGGAGTAGTCCGTGATAAGGACCTTGGTCTCTCTCAGTATCTCATCGTAGGACTTGGTATATTCCTCCTTGTCCCCTCTTAAGACCTTGGAGAAAAGCGGATGGGACAGAACGATCATCTTGTCCTTAAGCTCCTCGGGCACGGCATCCATGATCCTCTTGGTAAAGGCATAGTAGGATGTGTTCTCCGCATCGTGAAGGGCCTGATTGAGCTCCCAGGGTCTCCAGGTGGGCATGATGACTATCTTATCATGGACATCATAGAGAACCGCCTTGTCAAACTTGGGAAGTCCTGAAAGATACAGCTCATCCCTGTCATATCCTCCGTACTTCAGGAAGTGCTGAGCTTCCTTTTCGGAGGAAATAATGAAGATCTGCTTGTAGAAGCCTTCGCGGGATTCTTTACGGGTGTTGTATCTGTCATCAGCTCCCATGCAGAGCATGTACATGACTCCGTGCTGAAGATGGATGTGTGTCACCTTGTCATAGCCCTTTCTGTAGTGCTTCCAGATGAGGTATGAGGGTGAATCCAGCTCAATGGCACGCTTGATATGCTCAGTGGCCGCGAAGGTATATGATCTGAAATACGTGTAGTACTGCTTAAAGGAGTACTGGCTTATGATATTCTTTCTGTACTTTTCCGGAAGGTCTTTCGGAAGTAACGCATCGTTTGCCACGTAGTATGCATTGGTGTATCCCTCATCCATAAGTTTCTCATAGAGGATGGAGGCTCCCTCTTCATATCTTCCGAACTTTTCGTACATGTAAATGAGTCTTTTCTTTGAGAAGACTCCTGCGATTCCTGCCAGGATATATGCCAGGACAGTCTTGGCCTTGTTTACAGGCTTATCCATCTCGTTGGGCACTCTCACAGAAAGCATGAGCTTGCCGTTGGTAGCCTCTTCAAAGTAGCATATGGTATTGGTCTCCGTATCCCAGTAGGGTCTGGACGTCCTTCTTTTGTATGAATTTGCCAGGCCGTGGAACATCATGGACCTGGCCTTGCCGTCTCCGTAGAGGTTCACGAAACCCTTTCTTCCAAACTTTCCGAGTTCAGACTGCTTGATCACGATCCTCATGATGCCGAAGCCCTTTTTCCTGGGGCTGTCAGCCTTCTGGAAGGGTGTTATTATCTTTACCGCGTGCTTAAGTCCGCCTATCTTGAGATACATGTCAGACAGTTTAAGTGGTTTCTCGAATCTGTACTTCACAAGAGCTGTCATGACCAGGCGTTTTTTGCTTCTGCTGGCTCTAACAAAGGGACAGATCAGTGAAATGCGGTATTTTCTCTTCTTTGTCTCCTGAAATTTTTCAGAGTAAAAACTCATATTCTCTCCTCTATTTATGGTTTGATACTTTCTCGAGTATCTCGGTTATCTTGAGATCTTCGTCTTCGAATAATCCCATGGCCTCATATCTCTCATTCTCCATCATGGTAGCCATGGCTCTGATGAGATATTTGAAGCCGTTCCCCTGATAATTTGTGTTATATATTTCTTCCACGTCGCTGTCCGGCGTATCCAGCTTGAAGAAGGATCCTCTCCACCAGTTGCCGTCAACCCTTATGGTTCCCTTGCTGCCGATGATCTCAAGCTGATTCCTTACTCTTATCTTGTCGCCTACGTTTATGACGGCTCTCGCCTTGTCGTAGTTGAAGTTGAGAGTGGCAAACTGGATGCCGTCCTCATCTGACACGGTCTTGATATCCTCCGACTTATAGTCCTTTCCAAGGATCTTGATCATGGGACATAAAGCCGATACGAGCATGTTGTAGAAGAGGTTTCCGATGGACATATCCATTCTGGAAATGGAGCAGTTGAAGCTTAAAATGTCTCCGATGAGGCCTCCCTGGGTCATCCAGAGGAGCTGGTTGAAGACATGGATGTGAACCATCTTCACGTTGGACATGTAGATGACATGGTTCTTTTTGGCAAGCCTGTAGAGCTTTTTCTGCTGATCAAGGCTTAAGACCGCAGGAGGATCGTAGATCACGTGCTTCCCCGCCTTAAGGGCTGCTGTGATATATTCTGCCCTGGTCTCAATGCGGGACCTTACATAGACTATATCGGAATCCTCGATCAGGTCTTCCGCCCTTCCGTAAACCGTGAGCTCTGTATCTTCAGCATAGTCTTCTCTTACATCACCGTCATCGGAATACATGCCGGTAACACTGAAGCCGTCCACCTTGGCAGCTTCGGAGATCAGCTGATTGTCGTCGGAATCCGTGATGATCCCGATGTTATAGTGTTTGAAGTTCTCTTCCCTTATCTGGGTGCTGGAGATTCCCTTGGTTCTCTCGAGATATACCAGCTTGCAGTATCTTGAAAGGTGATCGAATTTGCCCTTCCAGTCATTGCCTATTACGAAAACATCAACGCCGTACTTGATGATGTCATCGATCTTCTGGCCCAGATATTCTTCGACGATTATCTGATCTGCAAGGCCGGTCTTGCGTACATTCTCTATGCGCTGTGCCAGGGGTTCCTTAACGGAAAGCTTGCCTCTTTCGATATCATAGTTTTCGCCTGTAACTCCGACTATGAGGTAGTCTCCGTATTCCTTTGCCCGCTTAAGCATGTTGTAGTGTCCCTGATGAAACAGGTCAAAAGTGCCATAAGTAATTACTTTTTTCATGGCGTTTCTCCTTCTAAAGATGTGCCGCAGTTACGCTTTATCCTTTTCAACAAAGGCCTTGAGCTTGGCTTCATACTCTTCCATGGCCTTCTTGGGCTCTGTCCAGTTTTCCTTTTCCCACTCGGAGTAGGCCAGGTATTTTCTGTTCTTAAAGAAGCCCATGATGCCTTCCTTGTCAGCACGCTTGATAAGTTCCTCGGGGGAAACGTTATCTTCTGACAGGGCTACGTCCATATATTTCACGTGAGGACCTTCTTCCCCGCACTTTCTCCAGATGGTTCTTGAACAGGTATTGTCCTTGTTGTTCTTGATAAGGTTAAGGGTGGTGGATGCCAGCCTGTTTCTGTCATAGAGCACGAGATACTCTTTCTCTCCCTTTCCCTTTACGACAAATTCATATCCGTTCTTGGGCTTGGGATACTGGGCGGACATTTCTTTTCTGATCTTCTCAAACTCTTCATCAGTTACGAAGATCTCCTTCTTGAGGCTGTCCTTCTTATGCTCCTTGTTCATGAGATCCACTCCGTGGTTCAGGATCTCCTGAACTACGAAGGCATTGGAAACGTTCTCTCCTGCCTTTTCAAAGAGCCTGTCTGCTGTCATTTCGAGACCGCTGTCTATGCCCTGTCTCTCCAGTTCTTCAAGGCCGTAGGCTCCCAGAATAACCAGTTCTCCCATTTCCCCGTATTCTGAACATGTGGCCTGGGAATGAGCGATGAGCTTTCTTGCAAGAGCCTGTTTCTCATCGTCGCTTTCAGCCTCTCTCATCTGATGGAGCATCACTCTTCCGAGAGCTTCCTGGATGGCTTCATTTCCTGCTGCAACACCGGGGAAGGCTCCGACCTTGATTCTTCCGAGGCCTGCTTCTTCACCCTCGTTAATTATGTCATTCACTTTTGCTGCCATTTCCTTTGATGAGCTGAACTCATCGGCATAGGCTGCATAGATCAGTTTCTTAGAAAGCTCTGCTTCCTTAAGTACCTTGTCCGTATTTACTCCGCGGGCTTTCTTGGCATTTTCCTTCTTTGAAAGGATATTGCAGATGCCCTTTACCATGGCGAACTCGCCGTAGATGGCCAGAGTTTCAAGAACGGTCTGGACCAGTTCAGCCTTAGCCGGCATGGCGAGGCCGTACCATCTGTTTTCGCGGCTCACCTGCCTTGCGGCATAGGGCTTTATAATTGCGAAAAGCTCTTCGGGGGTCTCGATTTTTTTGCTCTTCTCATATTCCCTTAAGCGGTTCTCCACGCTCATGGTAACGGAAAGATTCTTGATCTCCTCCTTCATGATGAGGGCGTCCTTGAAGCGCATCTGCTCCTCAAGTCTTAAGAGTTTGCGGGTCCTCATGGTCTCCTTGGCCTTCTTGAGATCTATATATTCACCGATTCCCTTGAGAGTATCCGCATAGGGCCTGTGAAGGTCAAGGGTCCAGTTGTGATAAGGCATGCTGATGTCTCCCGGAGTCTTGTACCAGGATTCACCGTAGAGCATGAGGTCAAAATAGTGTCCGTCCTCAGCAACCATGGCAGGATGTCCTTCGAAGTCCACATCCTTGACATTCTCCATCTTGTCCGTTTCAAAGAGATATGAGTTGCTCATCATGCCTGAGAAGAGCACATATCTTTCGGGCTTCTGTCCCTTTACATAGTATCTGTATTTAAGTTCAGGAAGTCTCTTGTGGATATATTCCTTGCGTCCCAGTTTCTCGAAGACCTTCTTTTCAGCTTCATAGACGGGGAAGAAATCTTCAGGTCTCTTGTGGAACATGATGCCGTGGCCGAAGACCAGTTCGTTGAAGGCCAGGATCTCCATCTGGTGATGTCTTGCCTTGACTTCATCCTTATCCGTAGGCACCGTGAAGAATACGTCGATTTTTACTCCCGGGTCCACTCCTCCGAAGACCGTATGTCTCTGAAGAGCCGTGGTTGTGGTGTCGATATATCTGGCATATGTAAAAAGATAATCGTCAGAAATCTCGAGTGAATTTACCTTTCTGTTCTCGGGAAGTGACTTTGATACAGCTTCCATGAACTTCTCGTAGTTTTCAAGGGTCATGAAAATATCGATATCATCATCCCAGGGAATCATGCCCTGCTTCCTGTCCACTCCCAGCTGGCTTCCCGCAAAGAGCATATATTTGATGCCGTTTTCTCTCAAGTATTCGTCAAGCTCGAAGAGAAGATCCAGCATTTTCTGCTGTAATTCTGTAATTACCATAAATTTTCCCCTTAGAATTTATCAATTTTTTTCCAGATGTCATCAAACTCGGTATTCTTATCCTTGAGTTCCTTCCAGTTTATGAGTTCCTCAAGTTCCTTTTTCTTACCGATCTGATCGCACATCTGCTGACCGTAGAACTGGGTCCTGCAGTTTACTTCAACAGCAAGCCAGCCCTTGTCTTTGGAAAGAGTCATATCCCAGCCTGCATAGCGGACATCCGGGAATTCCCTTGCAGCCTTTTCTGCGAAGACCTTGAGATCCTCCCAGCAGGGAACCTGGAATCCTTTAAGAACGACCCCTGTGTCAGGGTGTTCTTTGTATGTGGCGAAACTTTCATCGATTCCGTCTGTGATCACAACACCGGTCTCGGCATCGATAAGGGCAAGGATTCCTCCCTGGCCGCCGTTATCAACGAAGTTGCCCTTCTGTCCTATCTTGAAGAAGGGGAACTGAATGGTGACATTTCCGTCATCATCGAGGTATGTTGTGACTCTGATGGTGTTTACGGAACCGGGATGAAGAGATTTAAGCTTTTCATCGGGGATAATGAGCTCTTCAAGGATGAAATCTCCTTCCTTGATGAGATCGTCAGCCAGAGCTTCCGGTGAAGCATAATCACTGAGTTCCACCTTGTGGATGCCCTTTCCGAAGGAGCTGTCAACGGGCTTGAATACGAAGGTAGGATGCTTTTTAGCATACTCAATTATTTTGTCCTTATCCTTCTTTCCCTTGACTTCTATAACTTCTCTCTTGTACAGATCCTTAAGATGTGAATAGGAGAGATACTTGTTTCTGCAGATAATGAAGCCTCTGGGTGTGCTGAGCTTTCTTAAGTAATTCCTTCTGGTGCCGTTGGCTATGAAGGAAGTCCTTTCCTCCATGGTCTTATGCATGAAGTCATAGAGGAAGTACTCCTTAAAGAAATACTCATAGCGCACGCTCATGAAATCCATGTCTCTTGCGACTTCGTAGGCCTCTTCAGGAGTTGCATCCGGAAGGTATTCGTCGATCACAGCCTTGATTCTCTTCTTTCTCATTTCGAGAGCTGTATCATAGAGATCTCTGATCCTGGGATCGTTGAGATCATCTGTATCGATTTCTTTTGCCAAGGCTTCCAGTTCTTTGCGCTTCTCAATGTTTGAAGCGAAGGCTTTAAGCTCACTGTCATTCAGTTTGGCGCAGCCGTTTTCGGCGAACTGCTTTCTGGTGATTCCATATTCCTTTGCCCCTTCAAGCATTTTGAGTGCTGCTTTACGGTCGCATCCGCAGTCAGCTATGATGAGGTCTATATATTCGTCAGTTCTGTCCTGCTCGCGCTTGTCCTTCTGGTTGAGCTCAAAAGCAAGGGCTTCAAGCTCCTCCTTTGTCCAGTCGTAGCAGGCTGCAAGAGCATAGGTCCTGTTGTTGATGCCCATGGCCTTTGCCGCGCGCATTTCAGACGCTGCCTTGTCCCTGGACCAGCCTGTTGCCTTGCAGATAATGTCCAGATGGCCCTCGATACGCTCTTTTCTGGCGTCTCTTTCTTCCTTTATTACTACTTTCTTTAATTTGTCTAAAAACACTGTCGTTTACGCCCTTTTCTCATATTTGGACATACTAGCCCATATTACGAATATTTTACCATAATGAGGATTAAGTGTCAAAAAATCAAAAGACCCGGAAAACACCTTTTCCGGGTTTATTATTTGATATTAAACATTATAAAGTTTGGCGTATGCTCCGTTTTTCTCTAGGAGTTCCTCGTGGGTGCCCTCTTCGGCGATGAGGCCGTCTTCGATGACCACGATCCTGTCGGCGTCCTTTACGGTGGAAAGCCTGTGGGCGATTATGATGGTGGTCCTTCCCTTGGCCAGTTCCTCGAAGCTCTCCTGGATGCGCTCTTCCGTTATAGTGTCCAGAGCAGATGTCGCTTCATCCAGAATGAGGATCTTGGGATCCTTAAGGAAAATACGGGCGATGGATACTCTCTGCTTCTGGCCGCCTGAGAGCTTGGTTCCCCTCTCTCCCACATAGGTCTCGAACTGATCCGGCATGGCTATGATATCGTCATAGATCTCAGCCCGCTTTGCAGCTTCCACAACCTCTTCATAGGATGCTCCGGGCCTGCCGTAGCGGATGTTCTCCAGGATGGTGTCGGCGAAGATGAATACGTCCTGCTGGACGATTCCCACGTTCTGTCTGATGGAGGATTTGGTGACGTCTCTTATATCAGTTCCGTCAATGGTGATCCTGCCTCCTGTAACATCATAGAATCTCGGGATAAGCTGGCAGAGAGTCGTCTTGCCTCCGCCGGAATGTCCCACGATGGCCACGGTCTCTCCGGGCTTCACATCGAGATTGATTCCCTTGAGAACTTCCTTTACATCGTTATATGAGAAGGACACGTTCTCCAGCTTTACCTCACCATCGGTTACGACGAGTGGCTCTGCATCCTCCTTTTCAACAACTACCGGCTGAACGGCCATGACATCCATGAACCTTCTTAAGCCAGCAGTGCCGCTCACGAAGATCTCAGAGAACTGTGAGAGTTTCCTGATGGGAGTTACGAAGGTGCTTACAAAGAGTGTGAAGGTGATCAGGTCTATGTAATTCATCTTGCCCTTCATGATGAGGTATCCGCCGAAGGCGATTACCGCAACGGGCATGATGCCCATGAAGAATTCCTGGGATG